>CACZNO010000181.1 GCA_902782505.1 uncultured Erysipelotrichaceae bacterium
AGCGCTTACGCGGTGAAACGGTAACAAGGTTGGAAGAATTGACTTTCAAGACGGCATTTATGCGTCATGTCGGTTCGGTATATCACAAGAAGAACTGGGTCATGCAGCTGCACTACGGCTGCAAGCGTGACAACAATAAGGCAATGTTCAAAAAACTCGGA
The DNA here is from genome assembly GCA_902782505.1 of uncultured Erysipelotrichaceae bacterium. Classification (GTDB taxonomy): domain Bacteria; phylum Bacillota_I; class Bacilli_A; order Erysipelotrichales; family Erysipelotrichaceae; genus RUG11872. The sequence continues at coordinate 162 of CACZNO010000181.1, forward strand.
CCGGATACCGGCTACGACACCATCAACAATTACGCGCCGAGCTCTGAAATGGCTGATTTCTTAAACAGTCTGGACGAAGAAGGGGCACTGCCCAAGACGGTTATTTATTCACTGAATCCGGCGGATAACGCAGCGATCGTCGCGACAATGAACTGTTTCCAGGGGGACGGGATCCGCGGAAAACTCCAGCACGGATCTGCATGGTGGTTCAATGACCATAAGGCAGGCATGCTGGATCAGATCCAGACCTTGGCAAACGACGGAATGCTGGCGAACTTTATCGGAATGCTGACGGATTCCAGAAGTTTCTTATCTTATACACGTCATGAGTACTTCCGCCGTATTCTCTGCGATTTCATCGGTACGCTGGTGGAAAACGGGGAGTATCCCAATGACGACAAGATCCTGAAAGAAATCGTAGAAGACATCTCGTATCGTAACGCAGTGCGTTATCTCGGATTTGACGAGTAAGACCAAACCGGAAGTATTCGGAAATCGGAAGGACATGTCTGAACGGTATAGAAATCTTCTCAAATCAATCAAAAAAACTGCGACCGGCATCGAGCTGCCGCAGTGCTTGAAAATACATCAAGTTTATTCATACATTAAGGAGGGACTATCTATGAATGATATTTGCAGGAAAATTCATGATATCGGTATCGTGCCGGTTATCGCACTCGATTCCGTAGAAGACGCCGTGCCTTTGGCTAAAGCCTTATGCAAAGGCGGCTTGCCGGCAGCGGAAGTCACTTACCGTACCGCTGCGGCGCATGACGCAATGGTGGAAATGCGGAAGGCTTGCCCGGATATGCTCATCGGCGCGGGAACCGTATTAACAAAAGAACAGGTTGATTCTGCATTAGACGCAGGCGCACAGTTCATCGTTTCTCCGGGACTGAATCCGGAGATCGTAAAGTATTGCCTGGAAAAGAATGTTCCGATTATTCCGGGCACCAGTAATCCGTCGGACATTGAAGCGGCAATGTCCTTTGGACTGGATGTCGTGAAATTCTTCCCTGCCGAACTTTTAGGCGGCATCAAGATGATCAAGGCCTTGGCAGCTCCGTACAATAAAATCAAATTCATGCCGACCGGCGGTGTCAAGGAATCCAATATTAACGATTATCTGAATGAACCGATGATCGTTGCGTGCGGCGGTACCTGGATGATCGATAAGAAAGCCATCGCGGAAAAGAATTTCGACAGAATCGAAGAGCTGACCCGCGGCGCGGTCAACACGATGTTAGGCATCAAGATCAAACATATCGGCGTCAATGAAGAAAACGGAAACGGTGTCGAATTGGCGAAAACATTCGCTGCATTCTTCAGCGGAACCGTACAGGAAACCTCCAAAGGCTGGTTCGGATCGGATTTCGTTGAAGTTATGGAAGAATCGAAAGCGAAAGGCAAATACGGCCATATCGGCGTAGGTGTCAACAATGTCGACAGAGCAAAACGGTACTATGAAGCGTTAGGCTACGCGTTTGATGAATCCACGGCTTCCTACGATGACAAGGGAAACCTTAAACTGATCTACTTCCGTGATGAAATCGGCGGATTCGCGATTCATTTAGTGAAATAAAGGAGAACGAAAATGAAAATTGTAACGATGGGCGAGATTATGCTGCGGCTTTCGACACCGGGTAATTCCCGTTTCGTACAGTCGGACAGTTTTGATGTATGCTACGGCGGCGGAGAAGCGAACGTTGCGGTATCCCTCGCGAACTACGGTCATGATGCGTACTTTGTTTCCAAGGTGCCGGCTCACGAAATCGGTCAGTGCGCGATCAACGCATTACGTAAATACGGCGTTCATACGGAATTTGTCGCAAGAGGCGGCGACCGTTTAGGTATTTATTACCTCGAAACCGGAGCTTCCATGCGTCCTTCCAAAGTCATTTATGACCGTGCGCACGCGGCCATTGCCGAAGCGTCACCGGACGATTTTGATTTTGACAAAATCTTCGAAGGAGCGGATTGGTTCCATTGGTCCGGCATTACTCCGGCGATTTCCGATGCGTCGGCGAAGAATCTGGAGCTGGCTTTGATTGCGGCTAAGAAAGCCGGTACGACGGTTTCCTGTGATTTGAACTTCCGCAAGAAACTGTGGACTTCCGAAAAGGCGATTTCGATCATGCGTCCGTTAATGAAATACGTTGATGTCTGCATCGGTAATGAAGAAGACGCAGAGTTATGCTTAGGATTTAAGCCGAAATCCGATGTTTCCGCCGGCAAGACGGACGCGGAAGGCTACAAGGAAATCTTCAAACAGATGGCGGAAGAATTCGATTTCAAGTATGTTATCTCCACACTGCGTGAATCCTACAGCGCGACCCAT
>CACZNO010000182.1 GCA_902782505.1 uncultured Erysipelotrichaceae bacterium
GAAGACAAGGCGATGATCGCGAACCAGGACAAGATGGACCGGATCGGGCATTTCAACGATTTCTTCCGCAATACCGTCAAGGGCGGTGATGAGAACTGGGTTCTCGGGTTTGCGACAGGAGACCTTTCCCGGATCGCGGATATTCCCGCCTGCATGACCGGAAGCTGTCTTTCCCTTTACGGGGACCACAAAATGTTTGATTCGCCGGAAAAGACCGTCAATTACGTGGAATGCCACGACGGACCGACGGTGTGGGATAAGATGAAGATCTCCAATTCCGGCAGCGACAACGCCTCCCGTCTGGCACGGGATAAGATGATGTTAGGAATGGTGTTATTGGCGGAAGGCATCCCGTTTATTCACAGCGGAGAAGAATTCTGCCGCACCAAACAGGGCGTGGCGAATTCGTATGCTTCGCCGGACGCCATCAACCGGATCGACTGGGAACGTAAAGACAAGTATGAAAACCTGTGGAAATACACCCGTGATCTGATTGCGTTACGTAAGAAGATCGCCGCGTTCCGGCTTTCCGACGCGAAGGAAATCGAAGAGCGCGTCCGGTATATCGTGACTGCCAACGGATTGGTCATCGGGTTATACGATAATCCCGAGGACGGTTCGGGATATTCCGACATCGTCGTTTTGATCAACGGTTCGGAAGAAGAAAAAGAATACAGCTTTGCGCATTCGTATAAAGTTCTCTTCAATGAACACGGAGCCCAGACCAACGGCTTCGAAGTGCGCACAGCGTTACTGACGCCTTTATCGATCCAGGTTCTCGGGAGATAACATGTTCGAGAATGCCTGGACGCCCTATTTGAAAAAAGAATTCGCGGAACCGTACTTTCAGGACCTTTCCGCGTTTTTACGTGAGGAATACGCGCACAAGACAATTTATCCGCGCCGGGAAGACGTGTTCAACGCCTTTCAGGTTCCCGATATGCCAAACATCAAGGCGGTGATTCTCGGACAGGATCCCTATTACCGGGAAGGTCAGGCCTGCGGGTTCTGTTTCGCGGTGCGCAAAGGCGTGGAAATTCCTCCGTCTTTGAAAAATATCTACCAGGAAATTCATGACGATCTCGGACTTCCCATTCCCGCTACGGGATATCTTTTACCCTGGGCAAGACAGGGTGTGGTATTGCTGAACACGGTGATGACCGTGGAAAGCGGAAAGCCCTTATCCCACCGCAATCACGGCTGGGAGATTTTTACGGACCGGATGATCCGCAAAATCAACGAACTGGACCAGCCGATCGTGTTCTTATTGTGGGGAAGACCGGCCCGGGAGAAAAAGAAACTGCTGGATAATCCGCGGCATCTGGTTCTGGAAGCCGCCCATCCCAGTCCCTTGAGCGCGTACAACGGCTTTTTCGGATGCCGGCATTTCTCGAAAACCAACGAATTCCTGGTCCGTAACGGCGTAACGCCGATTGATTGGAGAATCTGATGTTCAAGACGATCGACGAAGCCCTGGAGTGGCTGTACCGGCGTAAAAAATCCGTTGTGGGTCTGCATGACTTTCAACGTTTTTTGGATGAACACGGCAATCCGGAAAAGAAACTGCGCGTGATCCATGTCGCCGGCACCAACGGCAAGGGCAGCACCGTAAACTACATCTCGTCCATCCTTCGCACCGCGGGATACACGGTCGGAACGTTTACTTCCCCGCATCTTTTGAATCATAACGAACGGATCCGGGTCAACGGGATTCCCGTTCCCGATGAGAAATTCCTGGAGTATCTGAACGCGTATGAAAAGGAATTTACGGAAGCGGGATTATCGATGTTTGAAATCGACTTCTTTGCCGCATGCCTGTATTATCTCGAAAAGAAAACCGAATACTGCGTGATCGAAGTCGGTCTGGGCGGTGAATTCGACGCGACCAATACCGTAGATCCGCTGGTGTCCGTGATCACGACGGTCGGATTTGATCATATGGAATATCTCGGAAACACGATCGAATTGATCGCGAAAGCCAAAGCCGGCATCATCAAACCCGGGAAACCCGTTGTCACGCACGTACGCGATCCCAAGGCTCTTGAAGTTATTAAGGCAACAGCCAAACGTCAAAACGCGCCTTTGATCATCGTAAAGGACGCAAAAGATGACAATGCGGCATCCGGGTATCTCCGTTTTACCTACCGCAGTTATAAAGATCTTACGGTGCGTACGGAAGCTTTCTATCAGGCTTATAACGCGTCGACGGCCGTTGAGACCGCGTTCGTCCTGAAAACCCTCGGCGTTCAA
>CACZNO010000183.1 GCA_902782505.1 uncultured Erysipelotrichaceae bacterium
CCGGCACCGCCGAATCCGCTTCCGAAACCGGAACCGAACCCGCCGAATCCGCCCGCTCCGTCCATACCCGCGAATCCGAACTGATCGTAATTCTGGCGTTTGGAAGGATCCGAAAGCACTTCATACGCTTCGCTTACTTCCTTGAATTTCTCCGCCGCGTCCGGTTCATGATTGACATCCGGGTGGTATTTCTTGGCGAGTTTGCGGTAGGCACGCTTGATTTCATCGTCGCTGGCGTTCTTCTCTACTCCCAGGACTTCATAATAATCACGTTTCTCTGCCATAATTCATTTCCTTTCATCAAACATCGGGTCCGGCGGAATCACCGGACCCTGATTCAGTTTTTACTTTTCGGTGTAATCCGCGTCCTGTACGTGCGGATCGGAGTTCTGGGAACCGGTGTTCTGCTGGTTCGCCTGGTACATCTGTTCCGCCATCGTATGCGCCGCTTTTTCCAGCGCATCCAGTTTGGTCTTCAGCGAAGCCATATCGTTGCGGTCCAGCGCGTCCTGTAACTCATCGCGCAGTTTCTTGACTTCCGCCTTCTGGGCTTCGTCAATGTTCGCGCCTTCGTTTTCCAGCGTCTTGTCGATCTGGAAGATGAACTGTTCTGCGCGGTTCTTCGTTTCCACGTCTTCACGCTTCTTGTCGTCTTCGGCCTTGTGTTCTTCGGCTTCCTTCACCATGCGGTCGATCTCTTCCTTGGACAAGCCTTCGTTGTTCTGGATCGTGATCGACTGGGTCTTACCGGTGCCTTTATCCTTTGCGGAAACATGAACGATACCGTTGACGTCGATATCGAAGGTTACTTCGATCTGCGGGATTCCTCTCGGAGCCGGTGCGATGCCGTCCAGTTTGAAGATTCCCAGGGTCTTGTTGTCGCGCGCTGCCGCACGTTCGCCCTGTAACACGTGAATGTCGACAGCCGGCTGGTTGTCCGCCGCGGTCGAGAAGATCTGGCTCTTGGAAGTCGGGATCGTGGTGTTACGGTCAATCAGCTTGGTCATGACGCCGCCCAGGGTTTCGATACCCAAAGACAGCGGTGTGACATCCAGCAATACGATATCCTTGACATCGCCCGCTAAGACGCCGCCCTGAATCGCCGCGCCCATCGCGACCGCTTCATCCGGGTTGACCGACTTATTCGGTTCTTTGCCTAATTCCTTGCGGACCGCTTCCTGTACCGATAACATTCTCGTGGAGCCGCCGACCAGTAATACCTGGTCCAGATCGCTCGCGCGTAAGCCTGCGTCCTGTAACGCCTTGCGTACCGGAACCATCGTACGTTCTACCAGGAACGCCGTCATTTCATCGAATTTCGCACGCGTCAGCGTGGTTTCCAGATGTAACGGACCCGAAGATCCCGCCGAAATAAACGGTAAGGAGATCTGCGTCTGCACCATGCCGGACAGGTCTTTCTTCGCCTTTTCCGCCGCTTCTTTCAAACGCTGTAACGCCATCTTATCCGCTTTCAGATCGATGCCGTTTTCCTTGCGGAAGTTATCCGCCAGCCAGTTGACGATGACGTTATCGAAATCGTCGCCGCCCAGATGCGTATCACCGGACGTGGACAATACTTCAAACGTTCCGTCTGCCATATCCAGGATGGAAACATCGAAGGTTCCGCCGCCTAAGTCATAGACCAGAACTTTCTGTTCGATATCCTGTTTGTCGATACCGAACGCCAAGGCGCTGGCGGTCGGTTCGTTGATGATTCTCTTTACTTCCAGACCCGCGATCTTGCCCGCGTCCTTGGTAGCCTGACGCTGTGCGTCATTGAAGTAGGCCGGAACCGTGATGACTGCCTGGGTCACCGGTTCGCCTAAATAGCTCTCCGCATAGGTCTTCAGATACTGTAAGATCATTGCCGAGATTTCCTGCGGTGTATACATTCTGCCTTCTGCCGCGACTTTTTCGCTGGTGCCCATCAGACGTTTGATGGAAGATACGCAGTTCGGATTGGTGATCGACTGACGCTTCGCGGCGTCACCGACGATTCTTTCCCCGTTTTTGAACGCGACAACGCTCGGCGTCGTGCGGTTTCCTTCCGGATTTGTAATAACTTTCGCTTCACCGTTTTCCATAACGGATACGCAGCTGTTGGTAGTACCTAAGTCAATTCCAATAATCTTCGACATAACTCATCTCTCCTTTACTCACTGATTTTAACTAACGCCGCCCGTAACAGACGGTCTTTTAACATATACCCTTTCTGCAGAACTTCGATGACCGTTCCCGGTTCGATTCCTTCCGCTTCTTCCTGCATGATCGCGTGATGGAAGTTGGCGTCAAACGGTTTTCCTTCCGCTTCAATTTCCTTTACGCCTTCCGCTTCCAATGCCGACCATAACTGATTACGCACCATCTCCACGCCTTTGTGCAGCGCTTCATCGGCGGTTTCCTGACTCAATGCCCGGTCCAGGTTATCCAGCACCGGCAGGATGTTCAATGCGAATCCCTGGATCTGGTACTTCTTCGACTGAATCGCTTCGTTTTCCAGACGTTTTTTGAGATTGGACGTATCCGCCAAAGAACGGTAATACTTGTTTTTCCACTCTTCGGCTTCCTTCCGGAATTCTTCCGCCGGATCTTTTTCCGAGGCTTCCGTTTCCGGCTCTTCCGGTGTTTCTTCCGGTTCTTTTTCTACATCGAATGTTTTCTCTTCCAAGATCCTCACCTAACCCTTCCGGCGGTACAGCCTTTCGAGCATTTCCGCCATATAATCCAGAATATTCATAACTTCTTTATAATCCATACGCTTGGGTCCGACGACCATCAATTGCGTAGAATCATCTCCCGTAAGCCCGACCGGATGACTGACGATCGCGTAGTCCTCGGTCCAGAAGACGCTTCCCGCGGAATCGGGATTTGTCACCGCGATCTGGGAATTCGCCGCGATCTGTTTCCAGACGCTGGAATCCTCCAGCATCCGCATCATCTGTTTCAGCTTTTCGATATCGCTGAACTCCGGCTGGTACAGCATGTTCCCCGCGCCGGAATAGTACATCGATCGTGACGCGAACTTGACGAACGCCTGGAAGAACGCGTTGAACAGGACCTCCGAACGTTTGATTTCATTTGCCAGAACCGGTTTGAGTCCCTTCATCTTTTCCGCGACTTCCGAAATCGGCGTTCCGGCCAGACGGTCATTCAGGATTTCCGTACAGCGGGTGATATCATCGAGCGATACCGTCTCGTCAAATTTGAAGGTCCGGTTTTCCGTATGTCCCTGGTCCGTGATGAACACGGCAACCGCCGTCATCTCATCCACCGGGAACATCTTGATGTGCCGCAAAGTCTGCGCGTGCGCTTCCGGTCCCAGTACGACGCTGGTTAAGGAAGTCATCTGTGAAACGACATCGCAGCTTTTCTGGATCGCGTCCTCCAGCGACCAGTTGGAGAAGTCGTAGATCGACGCGATTTCGTTGCGTGCCTTTCCCGTCATGACCGGTTCCATCAGGTTTTCGACATAGTACCGGTAGCCTTCCGTGCTGGGCACACGTCCGCTGGAAGTATGCGTTTTTTCCAGTAATCCTTCCCGTTCCAGAGCCATCATCTCGTTACGGATCGTAGCCGAGGAATACGGCATATCGTACTTTTTCAAGAGGGTATTACTGCCGACCGGGGTCGCGCTTCGAATGAATTCTTCCACGATCGCTTTCAGGATTTCTTCCTGTCTTGGACTCAGCATAACCACACCTCCTTTAGCACTCCTTCCGGATTTCTGCCAATAGTATACCTCCATCTTTTAGCACTGTCAAGGTGAGATTGCTAAATACAGAGGTGACAAAAAACCGGAACTGTTTTCAGCCCCGGTTGGTGGGATAATGTTTTCTGCCTATATTCTTATAGGGAATCACGGTGTGCTCCGGTTCGTCTTCCGCCAGCTTTGTCACCGCGTCCATACATTCCTTTGCGATGCGCGCGCGTTCCTCTTTCGGCGAAGCATCCGGGTCATAAACCACCGGTTTGCCGAACACGATTTTTTTCAGTTTCGGCGTCACGTACATCGGAACGAATTCCAGCGCTTTTCCG
>CACZNO010000184.1 GCA_902782505.1 uncultured Erysipelotrichaceae bacterium
ATCTTGTCCTCAATCGAGGGACAGTACCGCGGACCCACGCCCTTTACGATTCCCGAATACATCGAGGATCGGGTCAGGTTGTCCTGAATCAGTTTATGCGTATACGGCGTCGTGTACGTCAGATAACAAAGCGCCTGATCCTTGATCGGCAGAACTTTTTCCGTATCGTAGCTGAAGCCTTCATCCTCGACGTTTCCCGGCTGGGGTTCCAGCCCGCGGAAGTTGATGGAGCTTGTCGCAATACGCGGCGGCGTTCCGGTCTTTAACCGGAAAGTGCGTAATCCAAGCGCCCGGATCGCGTCGCCCAGGTCGAAGGTTGTGGCCTGTTCTTCCGGCCCCGATACCGTTGCGGTCGATCCCACCATGACCTTCGAACTCAGATAGGTTCCGGTCGACAAAATCACTACGTCGCATTCCACGACTTCCCCGTCGTCAAACGTCACGGACCGGATTTTCCCGTTTTCCGCCCTGAGATTTACCGCGATGCCTTCCTTCAGACGAAGATTCGGCGTATTCAGCAGTACTTCCCGCATCGAATGACGGTACGCGATCTTATCGGACTGTTCGCGAAGACACCGCACGCCCGGGCCTTTCGAACTGTTTAACAGTTTTACCTGTAACGCGGTCTTGTCGGCATTGCGCGCCATTTCGCCGCCCAGCGCGTCGATTTCCCGTACGACAACCCCTTTCGCCGGACCGCCGACGGAAGGATTGCACGGCATGGACGCCACATATTCAAAGTTCATTACGGACACCACAACGCTGTGTCCTTTGCGCGCTAAAGCCAGAGCCGCTTCCGACCCCGCATGTCCCGCACCGATTACGACCGCTTCAACTTTACTCATACATGTACTATTTTACCCGATTTCCTCCTTATTGGGGATGCTTCCCGGAAAAAAAGTACCCTTGCGCTGTCTCCGGCAGCGAAAGAGTACTCTTCTTTCCTGAAATGATGATTATCCCCGCGGCTCAAACATGAGTTCTATGCGGATCCCGTCCCCGGTTTCTTCTCCCGCCTCCATGACCGGAAGTATTCTCTTTCCGTTTCCGTCGATCGCAATCGATCCGTTTCCCGTATCATCTTCCAGCCAGCGAACGAATTCTCCCGTGATGATCACATCAAACGTTTTGAACTGTGATCCCGCGATCCGCCCCTGTTCATCGTAGACATCCGCATCCGCACGATGAAGCGCAGAATTCCATAAAAGCGCAATCTCCGTGTACCGGCCTCCCTGTAAATTCACCGGAGTCTCTGATATATAAACAGGCTCTTCTTCATTTATCCCGTGAAACTGTTTTACCGCGATCCAAAGATGACAATCCGCGTCCGTATACACCGCAAATTTCTTCCCGGACGCAAGATCCAGCGACACGTCTTCCCTTGGTTTGACCTGAATGTTCACGGCCCTTGCCCGCTGATCCGGCGAATCGACAGGCACAATTTTCCAACTTTTCCGGATAAACGTGAACTCTTTTTGGTCCTGCGCACGCTCCTTCTGTCCGATGAAGCCAATTACGACATAGGCGTTTCCCGCATGAATCAGATATTCTTCTTCCGTATACACGATCCCCGACCGCTGATCCGCTAAATCCCGCCGCATCATCAGCGCTTTATTTCCCTGAAGCGTTGTCTCACGGACGGTTTTTGTGTTCGCCAAAACGGTTTTATCTTCATACGTTTTCTCGTCGCCCGTTTTCTGCCGGTAAATCCGGAAAACCATTTCCTCTGTATCCGTGAAATCATTCCATCCGACGATTCTCAGCCGATTCCGGACATCCGTCACAAACATATGCGCTTCCCCGGATGCCTGGGCGTACCGGTATACCTTCTCCGCCGTGAAATCGGTCAGCGGTTCATCCTTGTCCCATCCTTCAGGAAGGCACAAATCAATTCGCGCACTGTCCAACTGCACGGAAGGTTTGATTCCCGGCTTGACGGATGATGACGCCGCTGTGATAATCACAAGGCCCGCAATCCCTAAAGCCAGGATTCCGATGATCAAGCGGTAAACCCGGATCGAGGATTTCCGTTTTTTGTCCCTTTCCCCAGACAGTTTCACCACATCTTTGAGAACTTCACTGTTTTCTTCCGCGCTCTCCCGGTCTCCTTTTAAGATCGATGTCATCGAAATGCCTAAAACATCCGCCAGCGTCTCCAGAATCACAATGTCCGGAAACCCCTTACCGGTTTCCCACTTCGACACCGCAGCCTCTGATACATGCAGTTTCGCAGCCAGGTCTTTCTGCGTCATTCCCTGTTCGGTTCGTATTTCGCGTATCAGTGCGCCTGTTTTCTTTGCGTCCATACCCGCACCTTCCTTTCACGTTTTCACCCTAGCACAAAAACGCGCTGACAGAACTCAACGCGTAGTTAATTCAACATTCTTCGTGCTGTGTTTTTCCGGTTATAATTTCCGAATATCCCACGAGAAGTCTTCGTAGTTCAGCGCGACGGCATAATCTCCGTCTTTTCCGTGCCTTACGATCGTTTCCGTTTCTCCGTTCGCCGTTCCGGATAATGCTGCGGTTTTTA
>CACZNO010000185.1 GCA_902782505.1 uncultured Erysipelotrichaceae bacterium
GCCGCGTACAGCACCAAAGGAAGCGGTATTACCCAGATCAGGTAAATATCGAACAATCCTCCCAGCTGGCGGTTAATCATCAAAACAACGCCCACCAACGCCGCCAGAAGAGCGCCGAGCGTAATCTTTCGTGTCCTGTTTTTCATAAAAACTCCCTTTTACAGGAAAAAACTCCCGCTCTAAAACGGGAGTTCTCATCCATTAGTCCGCTACGTACGGTAATAATGCCATCTGTCTTGCACGCTTGATCGCGGTAGCCAGCATTCTCTGGTACTTCGCGCTGGTGCCGGTCACTCTCCGCGGGATAATCTTTCCGTTGGAAGAGATGAACTTCTTCAGCAGTTCAACATCTTTGTAGTCAATGTATTTAATGTTGTTTTTGGTGAAGTAGCAAACCTTTTTGCGTACTACTCTCTGTTTTCTAAACGCCATGTCTCTTTCCTTTCTTTAGAAGGGGAGATCATCGGTCGAAACATCCAATCCGCTGTAATCGTCTTCCGGATAGGCCGGTTCATTCGCCGGTGTCTGTACGGAATGCGAACTGGAGGAAGCGTTTGCCTGGGAATTCCTGGTTTCCAGGAACACCACATTGTCACATACCACTTCGAAAGCCGTCCGATTGTTTCCCTGATTGTCTTGGTACTTTCTGGTCTGAATGCGTCCGTCCACTGCGACTAAAGAACCTTTCCGCATATAGCGCGCCACATTCTCAGCGGCCGCGTTCCATACGACGCAGTTGATGAAATCTGCGGTCTGATTGCCTCCCTGTCCCGAACGGCGGTCTACTGCCACCGTGAAAGACGCAACCGACTTGTCCGTATTTGTTTTGCGCAAAACCGGATCCGCAGTCATTCTTCCCGTTAAAATCACTCTGTTGATTCCTTGCATAATATTTACCCTATTACTTTACATCGTTCAGGTTCAGGATCATCGAACGAACAACGTTGGCATTAATACGGCAGATACGGTCGAATTCAGCAACCGCCTCCGGCGTACCGTTAAATGTCGTAACGACATAATAGCCCTTGGTCATTCCGTCGATCTCGTACGCAAAATCGCGCAGACCCCATTCATCCACATTGGTAACTTCACCGCCGTCGTTAACGATGATGTTATGGAGCTGGTCTACGAGCGCCTTACGAGCCTCTTCCTCAAGGTCTGCCTTGAGAATGTACATGACTTCGTACTTATTCATCTGTTACACCTCCTTCTGGTCTAATGGCCGGTCATCCCGGCAAGGGGTTCATATGGGACATATTGATACCCGTGCTTAGTATTATATACCAATCATTTTCCGTTCGCAAACTCTTTTTCCCAAACATTTTCCCTTTCTGTTATTTAATACGCACAAAATCCCGGTTTTCCTTCTATTTCATCGTAAATTCTTCCAGAACTTCCATATTTGCGCGCGGATCGACGATCCGGATTGTCCTTCCGTCGTTATCAAACACGATCACGAAGACCGCGCTGTCCCTTTCCGGATAGCGGATCCCGTTTTCCTCGCGGTACTTCGTTTCCTTTTCATCGTAACAGTAGATATCTTCCGGTTTCTTTCCCTCCAGGATCTTGAACACATAATGGTACTTTGCGTACTCCTTCAGAGTTTCCGTGTTCAGCGCTTCCTTATCCAACAGAAGATTTCCCCAGACATAGTCCTGTCCTGGGTCCCGGTCATACGATATATATGCCGAAAAGGCCGGTTTTTCATAGGTGAACCGGTAGAATTTATTCTTCCGCACCCGGTAACCGGAAACCTCTGCGGGCCCCGTGATTTTCCGCACCGCGATATCTTCCGGCGCCAGATTGACAAACCGTTCGGCATACACGGTATTTCCCGCCGCATCGTGCAGTTCCAGCGTTCCGCACCAGAAAAACCCCGAGGTGTTCTGCACGGTAACATATATGCCGTCTTCCGCCTGATCGCCGGCCCTTTCGGTATAGACCAGAATATCTTCCGCGTTTCCCGACGTAAATTTCAAATACTTCGTATACGAGGAAAAGTTCTCCGCGGCGCTGTTTGGGCGCATCGGCGATATATACAGCCATCCCGCAATCAGCGCGATGATTCCCGCCAACAGAAGAAGCGCCTTGATTTGAACCGGTATTCCCTTTTTTATTTATTCCGTAAGAAAGCCTCGATCTCGTCGGGATCCTTCATGATTTCCGCGGACAATACTTCCGCGCATCCGTTCTTCATGACGACGTTGTCCTCGATCCGTACGCCGATTCCCTCCTCTTCCAGATACAGTCCCGGCTCTACCGTAAACACGTTTCCGTTACGAAGAGTATAATCCGGAATCGCGACATCGTGCGTTTCCAGTCCCAGCATATGCCCGACGCTGTGCCAGTAATAATCCCGCACGGTCTTTCCGCGTTTCAAAAGACCGAGCTTCGGTAATTCCCGTTCGTAAAAGCGCAGACTCTCCATATGAAGATCGCGCAGGGTCATGCCGTTTTTCGCATAGTCAATGATGTGGCGGTTGCACGCCAGTACGGTATCGTAGATCTGACGCTGTCTTGGCGTAAAAGTTCCGTTCACCGGAACCGTGCGGGAAATATCCGCGCAGTAATGCCGGCTCGAAGCTCCCAAATCCGTCAGAAGAAGCGTTCCGTCCTTCATTACGCAGTTATTCGAGGCGTAATGCAGCACCGTCGCGTTTTTCCCCGATCCGAAAATCGAATCGAACGAGTGTGCCATACGCTCTTTTTTCAAAGTAAAGTCAAACCAGGCTTCCGCCTCGGATTCATTCATGCCCGGCTTCAGATTCTTCCACATGAGTTTCAGGGCTTCGTTGGTGATGTGAATGCCCTTGCGCAGTTCCTTGATTTCCTCCGCGTCCTTGACTAAGCGCATCTCCGTCACGATCGGCGACGCGTTATACACTTTCAAAGACGGGTAATGACGCTGAAGATAACGCACCCGCTTGGTCAATTCATCGTCGTCCTGCGCGGTTTCCTCCCGGCGAAGACACGGATAAAGCGCCGGATTCTTTGCGGCGAAACGGTTCAGATAACTGCCGATCTCCTCGTCCAGCTGGTCCAGATACAGAATGTTGTACGCGTCGATGCCGGAGATCCTCGAGGCTTCCTTCGCCTGGATCTTTCCGCCGACCCACTTGGCCATGACCGGATCAAAACGCTCCGTAAACAGTTCCTCGGTATATCCGTCCTTGTCTTTCCATAACAGATACACCAGTTTGGGTTCATCGATTCCCGTCAGATAATAGAAATCCCGGTTGACCTCAAACGGATATAATTCATCCCCGGCTTTGTAGGGAGCTTTGCCGGAACATACCATGAATAGAGAATACGGCGGAAGTTTGTCCGCCAGGCGGTCTCTGCGTTTGGAATAATTCATTGTCTACCTCCCGGCCACGTCGTCTTTCGTGGTGACCTTTCCGTTGAAGCCCTTGGCGTCGATGAAGTATACCGGTTTGCCGGTCATCAGTTCATAACACTGCGCGTCATCCGTGACTGCGGTTCCTTCGTCGATCAGCCGGCGGTAACACTCGCGGATCACGGCGGTATGGAATCCCTGCGGCGTCCCCGCACGGCGTAAGGTATCGCGGTTGATCGTACCGATGATACGGTCTCCCTCGATGATCTTGACGGTGTCTTCCATCTTTGACGTCAGAATCACCGCGTCCTTGGTTTCCAGTTCTTCCAGAAGTCGGTGCACGTCGTCCCGCAAGGTCCAGGGCCTTGCGCCGTCATGGATCAAGACGATGTCCTCCGACGCGGCCAGAAGACCGTTGTAGACGCTTTGGCTGCGCGAATCCCCGCCCCAGGTCAGAATCACCTTTCCCTTGAACAGGTGTTCCCAGCCGTATTCCTCCACGAATTCCCGGTTGGTGACCAGAATGATTTCGGAACAATCCGGATCTTCCAGGAAAATGTTCACCGTGTGCACAATGACCGGTTTTCCGTCTTTTAAACGGTACTGAAGCTTGTTTTCACCGAAGCGGGTGCTTCTTCCCGCCGCCGCAATTACTACGCTGTATGCCATGTTTTCTACCTCCTGGTCAAGCGCCATCCGCCGGCTAAGCCGATGACTCCTCCGATAATATGTGTTAACTGGGAAACCTTATCCGCTTCCAGCAATCCTTCCGCGATCTGGTTTCCGAAATATACGACGACCACCAGAATCAGGGTCAGCGGAATATCTTTTCCTTCCCCGACCACCGCCGACATCATGATCAGCAGGAACACGATCCCGCTGGCTCCCAATAACGCCGTGCGCGGAAACAGCAGCACCTGCACCAAACCTGTCACAACCGCGGTGATGGCCATCAGAAGGACAAGGTTTTTCGAACCGTATTTCTCCTCAACGATCGGCCCCAGCAGCAGTATATACATCATATTGTTGGCGAAATGCGCGAAGTTCACATGCCCGAAGATATGCCCGAACAGCCGCACATAGAATAACGGATCCTTCAGGGACGAACGGTACACTTCAAACACAAGCCGGTTGGACTTTCCCCCCGTCAGATAATTGAGTCCCAGCGCCGCCGTGCAAATAAACACGAACCACAGGATCACCGGGGAATTCCATGAAATTTTCCGCATTACTTATCCTCCTTGCAGCGCAGTTTTTCCGGATACTTCCAGGCGCTGTATTCCGCCGTGGAGAACCTTTCCGGCTCCCTGCCGCCGTTGATGATCAATACCCGGGTATACAATTCCGCGGCTTCCTCCAGGTACTGCGCTCCCAGATATGCCGTATCGACATCTTTTCCGACCGCGGCCGCCCCGTGTTTTTCCATCAGGACCAGATCCGCGTCCTTCACGGCTTCCGCCGTATATTTCGCAAGTTCTTCCGTTCCCGGCCTTCCGTACTTCGCCACCGGGATCCTTCCGTCTTTGAGCTTATACGGAAACA
>CACZNO010000186.1 GCA_902782505.1 uncultured Erysipelotrichaceae bacterium
ATGACCGCCCATCACAAGCCGAAGGAATGCGACGCGGAAAAACGCTTTGCGATGATTCTCGCGGACGGAGAACCGATGGACGAATACTGTTCGAACCTGCGGGATTTCCTCGGCACCGGCGACTACGATCATCCGGATATGATCGCGCGTCTTTCCAACCGTCCTTCCCGAAGAGAAGCGGCCTTTTTCGCAATGGCCAAATCATTCACCCTGCAAGACAAAATAACTGTCGATTCCTTCGCCGGGATGTCTGATAAGGAACCGGATGTCCGCGCGGAATTCGACGAAGACCTTTATCACTTCTACATGACCTTCCGGGAAAAAGGCGCTGTACAGCACGCGCTTAAGGAAGTGAAGGACAACATGCGCCGCTATACTTCTTACCTGACGATGAAAACCGGCGACACGCTGTACGATTCCTACGTCTCCCATACGCTTCCCTTCCAGGTTCTCTACCAGACGTATGTTTCCCGTTCCTTCGCGTGGACCCAGAAATCCTACCGGGAAACCGGGTTCCGGGAGATCCAGGACATCTTTGCGTCCATGTACTATATGCACGCGAACAACCAGGACGCCCTGATCCGGAAACTGATCTCGTCCTGGGCGGAAAACGTCTTTGAATTCGGATATGCGTATCACAACTTCACGACCCGCGGAAAAGAACCCGGGATGTGCTCGGATGACCAGTTATGGCTCGTACAGGCCGTATACCGCTATATTACGCTTACCGGCGACACCGGTTATCTGGACGCGGAAATCCCGGTAGCCGGCTCCCGCAAAACCCGTCCCTTATATAAGACCCTCGAGAGTATTCTGCGCTATTCCGGGAAGATCTCCGTCGGAAAACACGGTCTTCCGTTATTGGATACCGCGGACTGGAACGACTGTCTGCGTTTGGACAAAAACGTGCTGGACGGACCCGCCAAGGAAAAACTCTACGCGCGGCAGCGGAAAAAATCCGGAAAACCGTTCGGTTCGCCGCTGGAAAACGACCAGAGCGAATCCGTGATGAACGCCTGTCTTCTGAAAATCGCGGCGGATGAAACCGCGGAATTATGCGCCGGAAAATACCCGGAGGTCGCTTCTTTCGCTTCGGAAATTTCCGAAAACATCAAAACTTCCGTACGGGAAAACGCCTGGAAAAACGACTATTACGCCCGCTGCCTGATCAACGACGGACGCGGTTACACCTATCTGGGATCTTCCGGGGACAACCTGTCTCTGGATCCTTCCGTGAACGGCACCTACTACCTGAACGGTTTTTCGTGGCCGGTATTGGCGGATATCGCGGATGAGGAACAGATCGGAAAGATGCTGGATGTGATCGACCGGTATCTCAAGACCGACGCAGGTCTGAAACTTGTAACCCCGGTGGATTACGACAAACTCGGTATCGTCACCGGATCTTCCTTCTATTTCCCCGGCGACCGGGAAAACGGCGGCGTCTTCAAACACGCGGCGATGATGTGCACGGCGGCGTGTCTCCAAAAAGCCAAGACCGCAGAAGATCCGGCACTGGCTTTGCGCTTAAGGGATCTGGCCTTCTTCATGATGGAAAAGACGCTTCCCTACAAGACCCTGGAAAATCCGTTCGTTCTGAAAGGAAATCCGCGTTTCTGCACGCAGTACAACAACTCCGAAACCGGCGAAGGCATCGGCCCGGTTCTTTCCGGCACCGCTTCCTGGCTGACTTTAGCCATTTACGAAATCGCCGGTATTCATTACGAAAACGGAAAACTGGATATCCGTCCGGTTCCCGCCGGGGAATCTCTTTCCTACACCTTGAACGTACAGGGAAAGATCCTGAACGTCGTGATCCATGCGGATAATCAATTCCGCCTTGGAAACGGAAGCCGGAAGATGCTGGACGGAAAACCGATCTGCGGACCTTTCGACATTCCCGAAGGCTCCTTCCCGCATACTCTGGAGGTATTCTTATGAGAAAATGGATAATCCTGATCTTGTGCGTGATCCTGTTAGGAGGGTGCGCTGGGAAAAAAGAATCTTTCGACGGGAAAGACCGTCCTTCCTCCCGCGGTGTGTTAAGGGTCCTGGACGGAAAGTTGTGCGGCGAAGACGGAAAACCGGTGATGTTACGGGGGATTTCCTCGCCCGGCGTCTCCATTTCGGAACGCTATATCACCGACGCGTGTTTCCGTGATTTATCCCGCGTTCTGGGAGCCAACGTCTACCGTCTGGCCTTGTATACCTGGGGATTCGGGACCGTCGGATACTGTAACGGCGGCAACAAAGACAAGCTCTACCGGGATATCCTGGACGGTGTGGAATATGCGATGAAAAACGATATGTACGCCTTAGTGGACTGGCATGTCCTGCAGGATGAAACACCGATGAAATATCTGGACGAGGCGAAGGATTTCTTCGAACGGATCAGCGCCGATCTCAAAGACAAGAAAAACGTCCTCTACGAAATCTGTAACGA
>CACZNO010000187.1 GCA_902782505.1 uncultured Erysipelotrichaceae bacterium
GCCGGCTGCAGATAGTTAACGGTCATGTTCTTTTCTTTCGCATACTTCTGGCAGCCTTCCCAAGTACCCTGGTTGAAGCCGCCGTCGTTGATGGTGCCTAAGTCAGCCAGGAAGGCGATGTCGTAACCTGTTTCCTGCGGAGTCGGATCATCCGGTTTCGGATCCGGATCCTTCTTGCCGGAGCAAGCGGTCAGAGTTAACGCCATCGCGAGTGCTACAAGTAAAACTAAAACTTTTTTCATACTTTCCTCCTTGTGCGTATGTATATTTCAAGAGCCGTTTCCGCTCAAGAAACCCCTTTAGACGGTGCGGTCGATTTCTTCCTTATCGCCCAAGCCGTCGATGATCTCGATCGCGCGCAGTGTGATCTTCGTCATCAGATCCACCTTCGCCGCGTAATCGTTCCTGTTCGAGGTGCCCATGCTGCCGTAGTTCTCGTAAAGATTTCCTCCCGTCAGCAATATTGTTCCCGCTCTCAAACCTCCTACTAATGATGATACCACAAACAACGCCGAACTTTCATTCTCTACGCAAAGAATTCCTGCGTCAGTCCATTTTTTTATGCGATTTTCGTATCCTTCATGCGCTCCGGGGCTTTCCAGATAGAACGCGTCGTGGCTGCGGATGAGTCCGACATACGGTTTTACTCCGTATTCCCCTGCCGCCTTTCTTAACGCACATACGACGTCAACGTCCGCCACGGCGGGATATTCCGCGTCGATGTATTCCATGGACGTCCCTTCCCCGCGCACCGCACCGGTCGCAATTACGAAGGATCCTTCCGGAATACTCTTCTGCAAAGACCCGCAGGTCCCCATGCGGATCAGGGTTTTCGCCCCGATCTGTTTTAATTCCTCCGCGCATACCGCCGTAGCCATGGCGCCCATTCCGGTGCTCATGACGGAAACCGGCACCCCGTGATAGGTTCCGGTATACGTCGGATTGCCGCGCGCCACGCTCACCAGACGACCGTCCAAAAAGTGCTTGGCGACCATTTCGCACCGGGCCGGATCCGCCGGTAAAATCACATGTTTGCCGATATCGTTTTCATCCAGTCCGATATGCCACATCTTGCCGTCGGGCCGGGTCAGTTTCGCTGCCTTGTAGATCATAGTCCCGCCTTTCGGATTTTGTCGTTGAGCTTACGTAAGAGTCTTTCCGACGTCTCGATGATTTTTCCTTCGTCGAACATTGTCAGGTGCTTGCCTCGCACCATGATCTTTCCCGCGGTAAACACGGTATCCACTGCGTGTCCGTCCCCGGCGTATAAAAGATTTCCGATCCTGTAATCCCGGTTGACAAGGGAAAGATCATCCGTCATATCCACAATGATCAGATCCGCGAGGTTTCCTTCCTTGATTTCCCCCAAATCGGTGTATCCCAATGCCTTGGGGCCGTTTTTGGTCATCGCCTTGAAGACATATCCGGCGTCAAACACCGTCGGATCCAGCGTAACGCCTTTCTGCAGGTACGCGCCCATGCGTCCTTCGCGGATCATGTCGCGGGTGGAACTGGACGCTTCCCCGTCGCATCCGAAACAGACATTGATGCCTTTTTTCTGCATTGCCGCAAACGGTGCGATCCCGTCGGAGATCTTCAGATTCGTATTCGGGCAATGAACCGGATTCGCGCCGGTTTCCTTAATGCGGTCCAGTTCCGCGTCCGAAAGCCAGATGTTGTGCGCCAGGACCGTTTTGGGTCCCAGAATACCGAATTGGTATAAAGCCTCCCCTTCGCCGGAAAGGTTGTACATACGGCGGACATCCTCGGTCTCTTTCCTGCCTTCCGCGAGATGGGTATGGAAAATGATGCCTCTATGATCCGCAAACTGTTTCAGCGCCTGCACGAGTTTCTTCGAACATGCGGGCAATCCCGCCGGCGCGCAGGACGCTTCGATTAAGCCGTTGTTCTTTCCGTGCGCATGATCATAGACGTACTCGCTGCGGTACAAAGCCTCCTCGACGCTGATCAAGGGGGTCTTGTCGTTTTCCGCGATATCGGTGGTGCTGATGCCGATCACTGCACGGATCCCGGAATCCTCAAACGCCTTCAAAATCGGTGCGAAGTGAATCCAATCCGCCATTTCGTTGATCGTCGTCGTACCAAAGCGCAAGGACGAAAGGCATCCCAAAAGCGCCGAATAATACGCGGTCTCCTCGTCAAAAAGATCGCCGATCGAAAAAAGACGCACGAGCCAGTCGGTAATCGGATAATCGTCCATCGGGCCTTTTAAGAAGGTCTGCATCATATGCGTGTGCATATCCGCAAACGAAGGCATGACGAGTTTTCCGTTTACATCGATGACTTCTGCGTCCGGATGTTCTGCGGGAAGAATTCTGTCGCGTATCAAAGCGATTCGCTCCCCGGTGATCAGAAGATCCTTCCGGGAAACGCCCAGAGTGTCAAAGTTCGCAATATCACAGTTTTTCAGAAGATAAGAGCTCATGTCTTCTCCTTGCCGCTTCGCGCGCGTACATCTTTAACGGTTTTATTTTATCGCAAGGCCCGGTCTCTGACAAGCAATGACAACAATGAAAATCCTCGGCGGAAGTATTGACTAATTCTTTCATTGATTTACAATGATTTCATCAACCGATGACGAAGAGAAGTAACCGAATCCGGTTTATGCAAGAGAGCTGTACATCTGGTGAAAGTACGGTCATAAAGCGATCGGCGAATGGACTTCGGAGGGCGGCGCGAAAAGAAATGAGTAGCAGCCGACGGGGGTTCCCGCCCGTTATCACAAGGGAGCGCATAGAATTGTGCGTCAGAGTGGGCACGTTTTCGTGTCAAGCAAGGTGGCACCGCAGGAAAATCACATCCTGTCCCTGTAAGTTCAGTCTTTGGGGACGGGATTTTATTTTCTCCTCCCGCAAAGCGGAAAGGAAAAATGTATGAAAAAAGTATTCGCAATTCTTCTGGCAGTCTCGCTTATGATCGGTCTTAGCGCATGCGGAAACAAGCCCGCGGAATCGAAACCGAAGATCGGCATCCTGCAGTTTGCGCCGCACGCATCCCTGGACGACTGTTACAACGGCATCCTCAAAGGCCTGGAATCCAAAGGCTTCACGAAGGACACCGCCGTTATCGAATTCGTCAACGGCATGGGCGATTCCGAAACCAACCGTCTGGCAGCGGAAAACTTCGTCTCGCAGGGATTCAACATCATCATCGCGATCGCGACTCCTTCCGCCATGCCGGCCTACGCCGCCGCAAAGGACGCGAAGATCCCGGTCGTCTTCTCCGCGGTTTCCGACCCGGTCGGCGCGGGCTTGGTTCAGTCCCTGGAAAACCCGGGCACCATCGCGACCGGCACCACCGACAACGTCAACTACGACGCGCAGTTACAGATGATCCGCGCGTTCCAGCCCGACGCCAAGCGCATCGGCATTCTCTACACGACTTCGGAAGCCAACTCGATCACCCAGCTGGCGGAATATGAAAAACGCGCCGGCAATTACGGATTCGAAATCGTCTCCAAAGGCGTTACGGACGCGACGGAAATCGCCGCCGGCATCCAGGCGTTATTACAGGAAGGCGTCGACTGTATCAACAACCTCACCGACAACAACGTCGTCAACAATTTCAGCGTTGTGACCCAGGCCACCGATCCGTTAGGCATCCCGTGCTACGGAAGCGAGATCCAGCAGGTTGCGGAATACGGCTGTATCGCTTCGGAATCCCTGGACTATGTCGCATTAGGCGTCACCACCGGTGAGATGGCCGCGGAAATCTTAAACGGCAGAGATCCGGCGGGATATCCGGTCTCCGTCGTCAAGGATTCGTTCCCCTGTTATTCTTCGGCCAATCTGAACAAGCTGAATATTTCTTTACCCGATACGTACAAAAACGCAAAAGATACTTCCAAGGATTAGTTTATGAATCTCGGCATACTTGAAACGATATTACGCGAAGGCTTCATCTACGGCATTCTGGCGATGGGCGTCTATATCACCTACAAGATCCTGGATTTCCCGGATCTTTCGGTGGAAGGAACCTTTCCCCTCGGCGCGTGTCTTTGCGCGTCCTTAATCGCCGCGGGTGTTCCCGCCTGGATCGCGTTACTGTGCAGCTTATGCGCGGGAGCCATCGCCGGAATGATCACCGGACTCTTACATGTCCGTCTGAAAATCAGCGACCTGCTGAGCGGGATCCTCGTCATGACCGCGTTATGGTCCGTCAACCTGATCGTGACCGGCGGAACAGCCATCAAACAGTTCTTCGGCCTGCCGACGATCTTTACCTCCCTTCCCGCATCCCTTTTACCGGAACGGATGGGATTCTCGCGGAAACTGTATGTCATCATCGTGCTGGTCCTTCTGATCAAGCTGGTCCTGGACTGGTTCCTGCAGACTAAATTGGGATTGATCCTGCGTGCGGAAGGTGACAACGATTCGTTCGTGACCGGACTCGGCGTGGATTCCGGCAAAATCCGGATCTTCGGTCTGTCGATCGGAAACGCCTTAGCCGCGTTATCCGGCGGAATCTTAGCCCAGGTCAGCGAAAACGCCGACATCAACATGGGCAAGGGCATCGTCGTACTGGCCTTGGCTTCCGTCATTCTGGGAAGCACTCTTCTGGGCAAGACAAAGCTGAAACCGACGACAATCGCCGTCGCGGGAGCCTTATTGTATAAGCTTTGTCTGCAGGTCGCGTTATTGCTGAAACTGCCCAGCAACTACCTCAAATTACTGATGGCAGTATTACTGACCGGCGCGATCTTATTAGACCGCGTAAAATCCCGGAAGGAGGCACGCTCATGAGTTCTGTAAGACTCGAACATATTCATAAATCCTTCCAGCCCCGCACCGTCAGCGAAACCGTAGTCTTCAAAGATTTCAATCTGGAAATCGAAGACGGAACATTCGTCAGCGTGGTCGGATCCAACGGTTCCGGAAAAACAACCATGCTCAACATGATCTGCGGCAATGTAGATCCCGACAGCGGAAAAATCTTCTTAGGCGATACGGATCTGACTCATCTTCCCGCCTATAAACGCACCGCCCGTATCGGCCGAGTCTTCCAGGATCCCGCCAAAGGAACCTGCGCTTCCCTGACCGTTCTGGAAAACCTTGCCCTGGCCGACAACAAGGGACAGCCTTACGGATTCCGCCGCTCGATCGATGAAAAGCGAATGGATGTCTACCGTCATCAGCTTCAAAGACTCCATATGGGTCTGGAAGATAAACTCCACGTTCCGGTCGGCCATCTCTCCGGCGGACAGCGCCAGGCTCTGGCCTTATTGATCGCCACCAAGAGTCCTTTAGACCTTCTTGTGCTCGACGAGCACACCGCGGCGCTGGATCCCAAATCCGCCGAAACGGTCATGAAACTGACCGAAGAGATCGTCCGCAAGGAACAGGTCACCACGATTATGGTCACGCATAATCTGCGCTTCGCCGCGGAATACGGCGACCGTCTGGTCATGATGCACGAAGGAAAATCCGTCATTGATTCCCTCGGGCATGACAAATCCTCCTACAAAGTTTCCGATCTGCTGGATACCTTCAACCGTATCAGCATCGAATGCGGCAACTAGCCATATTTTCCTCCTTAGCGGTCCGGTTTCCTTTTATGAAGCCGGACCTTTTCTTGTTTTCCGGACAAAAGAAAAAGACGGTCATGCGTGTATGCGATGCCGTCTTTTCGGTTATTTCAAAGAGTCGATCCAGGCTTTCAGGTCCGCTTCCGATACGTTGCCGCCGAACCGTCTTCCTTCCAGCCAGTTCCCGCTTCCCGCGATTTGCGCGAGATTCTGTCCGCTCTTTCCGATCGGACTGCTGCCGGAGGTACAGAACGGAATCACCGTGACGCCCGTAAAATCGTAAGCTTCCGCAAAGGTATCCATGATCCGCGGTTCTTCTCCCCACCAGATCGGGAATCCGACGTAGATCCGGGTATATCCGTCCAGGCTGATTGTTTCACTGCCGATTGCCGGACGGGCGGATTTATCGTTCTGTTCGTACGTGGTGCGGCTTTGGTTATCGTGCCAGTCAAGATCCGCGTCGGTGTAAGGTTCCTTTGCCTTGATCTCGTAAAGATCCGCCTCTTCGATCGCCGCAATTTTATCCGCGACTTTTTTGGTCGTACCGGTTGCGGAGAACACGACGACTAATACTTTCTCCTCGGTTTTGGTTTCACCGGATTCTTTTTCGCCGTCTTCGGTCTTGTCCGGCGTTGTTTCTCCGGTCTCGTCCCGGTTATCCTCCGGGGTCTTGGGGGTGTTGTTCCGGCAAGCACCCAAGCCGCACACCAGACATACTGTCAGGAATACTGTCCAAATCTTTTTCATATTCTCTCCTCTTCATTTTTTATTTCAAACGGTTGTAATCTTCGTCTGCCACCGGCTCGAGCCATTCGTTGGAAGTGTCTTCGCCTTCCACTTCAATTGCCAGATGCGAGAACCAGGAATCCTTTGCCGCACCGTGCCAGTGTTTGACTTCCGCAGGAATGTTGACGACTTTGCCCGGAGTCATCTCCACAGGCTCTTTGCCCCATTCCTGATAATAACCGCGGCCTCCGACGCAGATCAGCATCTGTCCGCCGCCCTTTTTCGCGTGATGAATGTGCCAGTTATTGCGGCATCCGGGTTCAAAGGTAACGTTGAATACCGGAACCTGTTCCGCGGAAACCGGCGCAAGATAACTCTGCCCGACGAAGAACTTTCCGTACGGATTGGGTTCGCCGACGGGGAAACAGATCGTGTTCTGATAACGGTCCTTTTCCGTGCGTGCGGGTTCTTCCCCGTTCCATACTTCTTTTGCCAGACGGAACACTGCCCAGCCCTTCGGCCATCCGACATACATGGTCGCGTGGGTAAGGATCGCAGCGATCTCTTCCTTGGTGACGCCGTGTGCCTTGGCATTTTGGAGATGATACATCAAAGAGGAATCGGTGATGCCGGATGCCATCAGGGATACCACCGTGATGATGCACTTGGTTTTGGTGCTGATTGCTTCCTCATTCCATACTTCGCCGAATAAGACGTCATCGTTCAGATGGGCGAACATCGGTGCGAATTCCCCCAATTGGTTTCTTCCTGCGGTCTGTGTAATTTTCTTACTCATAATATGCCTCCTGTTTTATCCCAACAGCCGCACAAGACAGCTGTAGGTGAGTTCGTAAACGCTTTGATATACATAGCCAACCCCCGCTTCCTTCATGGCTTCCTTCTGTTTTTCCGTCACGGAAGTGTACGGATAGATTCCGAACATGAACGGAAAGAAGATGTACAGGAAGTTTTGAACTTCCTCCTTCTCCATGTCCGGGAAAAACTTTTCCAGTAATTCCCGCATCAATCTCAGTGAATTCCCGTAGGACTTTTTGAAGGATACGA
>CACZNO010000188.1 GCA_902782505.1 uncultured Erysipelotrichaceae bacterium
AACGATTGCGGCACCGGTGTTGCGTTCACCCGTAACCCGGCAACCGGCGAAAAGAAACTGTTCGGCGAATTCTTAATGAACGCGCAGGGCGAAGACGTTGTCGCAGGTATCCGTACTCCGCAGCCGATTTCGGAATTAGCGAAGACGATGCCGGGTGCATACAACGATTTCGTTGAAATCTGCAACCGTCTGGAAAAACACTACCATGACATGCAGGATATGGAATTCACGATTGAACACGGCAAACTGTTCATGCTGCAGACCCGTAACGGTAAGAGAACCGCAGCGGCTGCGCTGAAGGTTGCGTGTGACATGGTCGAAGAAGGACTCGTTACCACCGATCAGGCGTTACTGATGGTTGAACCGAAACAGCTGGATGACTTATTACATCCGATGTTCGATAAGGCGGACCTGAAAGCGAAACAGGCTGACATTATCGCACGCGGTCTGGCAGCTTCCCCGGGAGCGGGCTGCGGCCAGGTAGTCTTCACGGCAGAAGACGCGAAGGCATGGGTTGACGCAGGCAAGAAGGTCGTCTTATTACGTCTCGAAACTTCTCCGGAAGATATCGAAGGCATGCACGTATCTGAAGCAATCGTTACCGTTCGCGGCGGTATGACTTCCCACGCGGCAGTCGTAGCGCGCGGTATGGGCGCTTGCTGCGTAGCAGGCTGCGGTGACATCTCCGTAAACGAAGAAGCGAAGAGCTTCACGGTCGGCGGTGTTACCTATCATGAAGGCGACGTGATCTCGGTTGACGGTTCCACCGGCTGCGTTTACAAAGGCGCGATCAAGACGGTTCCGGCGACGATTTCCGGCAACTTCAAGACCTTCATGGATTGGGCAGACGCAAGACGCACGCTGAAGATCCGCACCAACGCGGATACCCCGGCGGATGCTCGTAAAGCGGTTGAATTCGGAGCGGAAGGCGTAGGCTTAGTCCGTACCGAACATATGTTCTTCAACAGCGCGGAAAGAATCAAAGCAATCCGTATGTTATGCGTAGCGCGTAACGATGAACAGCGCGCGAAAGCTCTGGCGGAACTCGAACCGTATCAGAGAGAAGACTTCTACGGCATCTTCGAAGCGATGGAAGGCAGAAGTGTTACGATCCGTCTGTTAGACCCGCCGTTACATGAATTCCTCCCGAAGACGGAAGAAGAAGCGAAGGACGTTGCGAAAGATCTCGGCATTACGGTCGAAGACGTTGCGGCAGCGGCTGCGGATCTGCATGAATTCAACCCGATGATGGGTCATCGCGGATGCCGTCTGGATGTTACTTATCCGGAAATCGGCAGAATGCAGGCGCGCGCGATCATCAACGCGGCAATCGATTTCAACGCGAAGTATCCGGAATGGAACCTCGTACCGGAAATCATGATCCCGTTGGTAGGCGAACCGAAGGAACTCGAATATGTCGCGAAACTCGTGAAAGAAGAAGCGGACAAGGTCATTGCGGAACGCAAGGCGGATCTGAAGTACAAGGTCGGCACCATGATCGAAATCCCGCGCGCGGCGTTATTATCCGCAGAACTCGCGAAGACCGCGGAATTCTACAGCTTCGGAACGAACGATTTGACCCAGATGACATTCGGCTTCTCCAGAGACGATGCGGGCAAGTTCTTAGGTGATTACTACAGCAAGCACATCTATGAATCCGATCCGTTCGCGCATGTCGACGTCAACGGTGTCGGTCAGTTGATCGAATTCGCAGCGAAAGCCGGTAAGGCGACCCGTCCGGACTTACACTTAGGTGTATGCGGTGAACACGGCGGTGACCCGGCGTCCATCGAATTCTTCAACAAGGTCGGATTAGACTATGTTTCCTGCTCGCCGTACCGCGTGCCGATCGCACGTTTAGCGGCTGCACAGGCAGCGGTCCGTCTGGACGCTACGAAGAAATAAGACTTACGCAGAAAGAAACACGGCAAGTACCTGCCGTGTTTTTTACATTTTACGGGAATTGTTTTTGGTGTGTGCGGGATCATCGCATATAATAGAATGTGTCAGGGAGGATTGGTTATATGAATCTTTTTCAAGTCATTGTCTTATATTTATCGGCCACGGTAGACAGTTTGCTGCTATTGATGCATAAAGGTGCGACCTGCCGGCAGATGTCTCCGGTTAAGCATCTCATGGATCCCTTGGCGTGCACCTTCGTATCCGTTTTGGCGATATGCGGAGGATACGGGATTGCGCATCTGATCGGCGATCTGAAAACCAACAATATGGAATTCCTGGTGATATCGATCCTGCTGATTCTCTTCGGCGCGGTATTGATCCGCCGGGGCAGGACCAACGAGGATATTCCGGAACGGGTGGATGATTCTTTCACGGTAAAAAAGGTTATCGTGCGTTCCCTGATTACCAATCTGGATGCGGTTCTGGTATCTTTCTGCGTAGCGCTCCGCAATGTACCGTTTTTTGAAGCTATGATCATCGGGGTGATTGCGAACTTCCTCGCGTCCTTTGCGGGATTGGAAATCGGTTACCGTCATGGCTATGTGATGCGGAAAATTCCGATGGTCAGCGGGATCTTGATGCTGATTTTCGGGGTATACTTCGCTGTTCTCAGCGTGTAAGGTGATGTATGGCTGCGAAAGATATGCTTGATACCAATACCAAGGATCTGATTGCGGAAGCGTTACGGATGATCATGATGGAAAAACCGTTTGAAAACATCCGTATCAAAGATATCTGCGACCGGGTCGGTGTTGTGCGTGTTACCTTTTACAACTATTTCATTGATAAGTACGCCGCTTTGGAGTATCTGATTGAGAAAGACCTGATTCTGCCGAATGAGAACCGGATCCGGGAGGGAAAATTCGAAGAAATGATTTTCTCGATGATGAACGTCATGGACGCAAAACGTGATTATTACAAGATCGCATTCCAGGTGGGAGGACAGAACGGGTTTGAAGATCAGCTGAAAATCATGATGACCCGGGCGTTCGGAAGAATTCTGGAAAAATACCGGCAGATGTCGGTAGGCGCGCATGAATTACCCAACCGGGTCACCGCGGAGTACTTCGCGGAGTTGTTCGCCTACGGTATGCGGACATGGCTCTTCTATCCCAAGAAAATAGCGGTGGACGAAGCCAGGCGCTATGTCGCCAAAGTGCTGCGCAAAGAAATCCTGGGTTATTTGAAAACCGAAGAATGACGGAACCGTGAAACTCCGTCATTTTTTTGTTGTGTTTGGGGTGTCTTGTGCGTAAAATAGATTCATGTATCACTATCAAGACATTACCCGCTTTAAAAACTGTACGCGTTGTTTCCAGCTGATGCGCCAATCCCATGAAGAGAAGAGATCCGGCTATTTCTCGTTTTATAACGTAACCGAATCCACGGAGGCGTCGATACTTAAGAAACTGCGCGTTTCTTCGTATTTCAAGGGTTCCATCGGAGACACCGTACAGGTTTCTCTGAAAGCT
>CACZNO010000189.1 GCA_902782505.1 uncultured Erysipelotrichaceae bacterium
CTTCGTTCAGCTGGACCGGGCGTTTTCCGATCCGTACGGAAAATCCGGCGGATATGACAACGACATCCCGCCGATGGGAAAACTGACATCGAATCTCGGGATCCTGCGGCTGGAAGACGGCGAACTGACCGGATATGCGGACGCGCGGTATCCCTACGGAGTCTCTTCGGATCTTCTGACCGAACAATTGCGCAAAGTTCTCGGCAGCTTTGAAGTCACCTTACCGTATGACGACCCCGCGACCTATACGGAATCTTCCGACCCGTATGCCGAAGCCTGTTTGAACGCTTACCGGAAAGTTACCGGTGATATGACCGAACCGTTTATCTCCGGCGGAGTATCCTACACGAAAGTCTTCGGTCATTGCGTATCGATGGGACCGGTTTTCCCGCAGGAGGAAAATCTCTGTCACCGGAAAAACGAATCCTATGCGGTATCCAGCGCCGTAAAAGCTCTGGAAATCTATTATGAAGTCATCAAGAATCTTTTGGAGGTATCCCTATGAAACCCGTCATTGTGTTACAAACTGATTTTTCGGAAACCGGCAGTGCTGTCGCGGTGATGAAAGGCGTCATCAAACGCGTGGATCCGACGCTGGAATCCGAGGATTTATGCCATGTGATCCGGAAATTCGATCCGTTCGAAGCTTCTCTTTCTTTGGCCAGAACGGTTCCGTATTGGCCGGAAGGAACCGTTTTCGTGTCCGTAGTGGACCCGGGAGTCGGTACTTCCCGCAAAGCCTGTATCGCGAAACTGAAAACCGGTTCGTATGTGATCACCCCGGATAACGGAACGCTGACCCATCTGAAACACGAGCCCGGGATCTCGTCGGTCCGGGAACTGGATCCGGTATTATGCCGGTATCCCGGAAACGAGGAAGTCTCAGTATTCCACGGAAGAGATATCTTCGCGTATACCGCGGCATTACTCGCTTCCGGCAAAATTCCGTATACGCGCTTAGGAAAGAAATATCCGGCAGAGGAAGTCATCGAATGCGAAGAATATCACCGGAAACCGGAACTCTCTTTGTCGCATGTGAAGGGATTCTTACTGACGGGATCGAATCATTTCGGCGGCGTCGTGATGAATATCCTGAACGCGGAATTTGATCAATGCGGTTTTGCGGAAGGCGATGTCTGCCGTATCCGCATTACGCACGAGGGTAAGACGGTCTTCGATGAAAAAGTACCTTATGAAAAGTCGTTCGGGTATGTCAAAAAGGGAGCCCCGGTATTATACAAGGGTTCCGGAAAATATATTTCGCTGGATTGTAACCAGGATCACTTCATGAACAGATACGGTATCGGCTTCGGATTGGATTGGGAGGCGGAAATATGGAAGTAAATCATTTGTTGGTGTTACAGAGCGATTTCGGATTGCTCGACGGCGCAGTGGCGGCCATGACGGGAGTATCCCTGAGCGTGGATCCGACGCTGCGGGTACATGATCTGACCCACAACATTCCTCCGTTCGATACGTATGAAGCGTCGTTCCGCTTATTACAGGCGGTTCCCTACTGGCCCAAGGGGACGGTATTCGTATCGGTCGTGGATCCGGGAGTCGGTTCTTCACGGAAATCGGTGGTCGCGCTGACCAAATCCGGTCACTACATTGTCAGTCCGGATAACGGGACCCTGACCCACCTCGGACAGGTCATCGGTTTCAAGGAAATCCGCGAAATCTCTGAAGAAGTCGGAAGAAGAAGTTCGAATGAGGCGTCCACGACGTTCCACGGCCGGGATGTCTATGCGTACACAGGAGCTCTTCTGGCGTCCGGGAAAGTACCGTTCAATGAAATCGGAGAAAAGATCCGCGGCGCAAGGTACAAGGTTCTCAAAGGTCTTCCGGCATCGATCGAGGGAAACAAAATCATCGGCACCATCGAGACTCTCGACGGAAAATTCGGTTCGTTGTGGACCAACATCAGCCGTGAAATGTTCGAAGAGATGGGAATCCAAAGCGGCGACCAGATTGACGTCACGATCTACAACGGAAATGCCCGCGCTTTCCGTACGGATATTCCGTTTACGCATACGTTCGCGGAAGTCGAAATCGGCGAAGCGCTGTGTTACGTCAATTCGATGGACCACATCGGGATCGCCATCAACCAGGGAAACTTCTCCAAAGCCTACAACATCGGCACCCGTACGCCCTGGCGGGTTGAATTTACCAAGAAATAATAAAAGCGCCTTTCCCGAGGACCGGGAAGGCGCTTTTTTTCGTGTTTCAGCGTTTGATTTCAGCGTATACCTTGGAAAGAAGATCCCGGTACAGACCTTCCGCTTCCTTAAGAAGAGCGTCCGACGTTTCTTTTTTTGCGCGGGCGTATTCTTCGTCCTTAATACTGCCGGCATTGATCCATACGTTCATGTATGCCCCTTGGGCTGCGGCGAAGAAACTTGCGGCTCCTGTGCCAAGATCACTGGCCGTCGACGTATTGAAACCCGTAACGAGTTCTTCCGCGAGTTTCAGGGCGGCGACGCATTTCTCCAATACTTCCGCCGGAGGTACGCAGCACTGTTTCAGACCGTTTTGAATCGCTTCCCGGCGCAGCGCTTTTTCTTCGTCGGTGGATTTGGGCATGCCGAACGCGGCGCTGACCAGATTGAAAGCTTCGGTATCTTCATCCACGATTTCCAGGAAACGGTTTTTAAGACGCAGCGCTTCTCCGCGGATCTTCGTAACACGTTCGTTGTATTCGGCGTATTTTTTATTTCCGAGCGTCAGTTCGCATACCATCGCGATCAGTCCGGCGCCGTACGCTCCCTCGATGGCTGCGACGGATCCGCCCCCCGGGGCAGGAGAATTTGAGGCGAGTTCCTCCGTGAACTCCCGTACGGTTCTGTCAATGAGTTTCATGTGTTATTCCTCCAGTAAACGGTATTCCATGACCTGATCGTAACAGTGGAAATTCTCTATCTTCAAATAGAATTCCGCACAATCCAGCAAGGCTTTCGC
>CACZNO010000190.1 GCA_902782505.1 uncultured Erysipelotrichaceae bacterium
CCGGATCCATCAAAGACCGTATCGCGCGGAAAATGATCGAGGACGCGGAGAAAGAAGGAATCCTGCAGCCGGGATCGGTCATTATTGGCGTATAAGGGAAGACTGTGCTTAGGGAAATGTGGTAAAATATAGCCGGTTGAAAGAATAAACGCAGAAAGGAATTTAGTACTATGAATACCATTGTTCGGCAGGTGGAAGACGGAATCTGTCTGGTGATTCCGAAGGGCAGAATTGACAGCGTGACCGCAGAAGATTTTCGTATCGGAATGGAAGAAGCGCTGGAGATTTCCCAGAACATTCACTTGGATCTTCAGGATACGGAATATATTTCCTCGACCGGATTACGGGTCATCTTGAACGCGAAAAAGACGCTGGGAAATCACGGGACCATTACCGTGACCGGCGCGAATGAAACCATCATGGAAGTCATGGATATGACCGGGTTCACGGATATGCTGGATATTTCGGGCGGAACCCCGGATCCCGCAGGCGTCAAGGTGATCTTCTTCGATATCGACGGAACCCTTTTGTCGCATACGCAGGGAATCGTCCCGCAAAGTGCGAAAGACGCCATCCATGCGGCACAGAAGAAGGGCATCAAGTGCGTGATCGCGACCGGAAGAGATCTGGTGGAAATGGCCAAACTGCCGGTTATGGATATCGGGTTTGACGGATATCTGACCCTCAACGGAAACATCTGTCTGGATCAGGATAAACAGATGTTCGCCGGAAATGAGATCGATCCGGGAGAAGTGGAGATTCTCGTCAGCATTTTCAAAGCCGGAAGAATTCCCTTCGTTCTGATCGGCGAGAAACAGCGTTATATCAACTACGTCGATGACGTGGTCATTCAGACGCAGAACGCGACCCACGGAACCATTCCGGACATCGGCGAATACAAGGGAGAAAAGATTTACCAGTGCCTTGCTTTCGTAAACGCGGAAGTGCGCCAGAAGTTAGACGATCTGTTGGATCAGTGCAGTATCACCAGCTGGAACGACACCGGTATCGATATTATTGCGAAAACCGGCGGCAAGGCGGCAGGTATTCAGAAATTCCTGGACCGTGAAGGATTGAGAAGATCCGAGGTCATGGCGTTCGGGGACGGGGAAAACGATGTGGCGATGATCAAGTTCGCCGGCATCGGCGTTTCCATGGGCAACGGAAAAGATGTGCTGAAACAGGCGGCGGATTATGTGACGACGTCTGTCGATGAAGACGGAATTCAAAACGCGTTGGTGCATTTCGGACTGATTGAAAAACCGGAATAATACTGCGCAATAACGGGGGACATATGCGGGCTTGGAAAGACGGGACAACATTATACCTGGTCTTTGACGAAAGAATGGACAGCCGGACCGCTTTGGAAGCGGAGAAGATGGTCCGGGATGTTTTTACGCCGGACATTCAGAATGTGGAAATCGACTGCGGCGGCATGGAATACATCGCGTCCTCCGGATTGAAACTGTTGATGACGCTTTATAAGAATGTCGGCAGCACAGGAAAAGTAACGCTGAAAAACGTGCGGGATTATGTAACGGAAATACTGGAGATGACAGGATTTTCGGATATTCTCGACATGGATCCGCAATAGGGCATGGTTATGAGTAAGTGGATAGAAAACAGGAAAAGACTGTTTTTGGAAAAAGAAGTTCTTCATCATAACGAAATCGTGGCGAACAGACTCGTTTCCCGTCTGATGATCGGGAGTTCGCTGATTTTGGCGGTGAGCTGGTTTTTGATGAAGACGGGGCTGTTTCCGATCAACGCACAGTATTTTACCCAGGTGGCGGTGATCGCCTCCGTGATTTTGATCATTCCCGCGGTGATCAGCCGATCAATGGGGCATGACCGCTGGTGGATCAAGTATCTTCTTCTGTTCTGTCTGATTACCGCATACGCGGTCGTTGACGTGATGTTTTCACACCGGGTGACATTGTTGATGACGCTGCCGGTGATCGTGAGTTCCCGGTATTTTTCCAGGGACTTTACCGTTGTGATTGCGTTGGTAACGGTGGTTTTGTTCGCGGTGTCTTCGGGATTAAGCCCGTTTTACGGATGGATCGACATGAACGTGCTTTCCCTGCCGAAGGGCACGCACGTCATCTCCACGGGGAATTTCATCAGCGAAAACATCCGGGATTACGGCTTGGACAGTTATATGCTGGGGCATAATACCCTGGTGTATTCCTATTTGCCGAAACTGTTTGTTTTCTTACTGGTATCGACGGTTGGGATCAATATTGCCAGACGCGGAAGGGAAATGGTTCTGGAACAGGAAAATATCACCAGGCGCACCTCCCGCATTGAATCGGAATTATCACTGGCGAGAGAGATTCAGCAGAATATGCTGCCGGAAGGATCGCCGTCTTTCGGCGGCCGGGAGGATTTTGACCTCGGAGCGCTGATGCAGCCGGCCAAGGAAGTCGCGGGAGACTATTATGATTACCAGATGCTGGATGACCGGTATCTGGCGGTACTGATTGCGGATGTTTCGGGAAAAGGAGTGCCGGCAGCGTTTTTCATGATGCGGGC
>CACZNO010000191.1 GCA_902782505.1 uncultured Erysipelotrichaceae bacterium
ACAACGAATCGGAAGTCCTGGAACAGTTAGACGGACGGATCGCCGCGGTGGTAAAAGGAAACGCAAAGTCCGGTGTTCCTTCCACAATTCTGGATTTGTCCGGAAAAGAACCGAAGATATTACGGGAAGGCGAGATCTCTTTTGAAGAGATTCAAGCATATCTGTAAACTGTACATCGATATTCGATAGAGGAGGACAAAACGATGTTATATGTACTGAATCATCCGCTGATTACACACAAACTGGCCATTATGAGAGACAAGAACACATCCACGAAGGATTTCCGTCAGAACCTGGATGAAATCGCGGGATTAATGGCGTACGAAATCACCCGCAATCTTCCGACCAAGGAAGTCACCGTCGAGACACCGATGGGGGAATGCGTGACTTCGCAGATTGCGAAAGATGTCGTACTGGTTCCGATTTTACGCGCCGGTTTAGGCATGACGACCGGTATTCTGAATCTGGTTCCGACCGCGAAGGTAGGCCATATCGGGTTATACCGTGACGAAGAAACCCTGGAACCGCATGAATACTTCGGCAAATTCCCGCCGAACCTGGAAGACGCGGTCGTAATGGTGGTGGATCCGATGCTGGCGACCGGCGGAAGCGCGGAAGCGGCGATCACGATGGTGAAAAAGCGCGGAGCGAAACAGATTCGCTTGGTATGCCTGGTAGGCGTCCGGGAAGGCGTGGAAAGAGTACAGAAAGCACATCCGGATGTTGATATCTATCTGGCGGCGCTGGATAAACAGCTCAACGAGATCGGCTATATCGTACCGGGTCTCGGCGATGCGGGCGACCGTATTTTCGGAACCAAATAAATGGGCTTCTGGAAAGCACTCGCCATGGGAACGGTGATCGTTTCCAACATACTTCTCGGATTGGGAATCGGATGGTGGCTCGATTCGCACTTTGCCACCAAACCGTTATGGATCGTGATCGGAACCGTGACAGGCGTTCTCGCAGCGCTTGTGTGGCTGTTCCGTCTGGGGAAAGAAAATGCTCGATAAAACACTGGCGAAAGCCCTGAAGTACTCCTGGATCATAGGGGTTCTGGCAGGTTTGGCGGGACTCTTCTGGGATAAAAGACTGCTGCCGGCGATCCTTTTGGGATTATTCGCGGTTACGTTCTATTCCCTGCATCTGAACACGAACATTTCCAATATGACAAATCCCGATCATCCGAATCTGGACCATTACAACGAAAAAAGAATTCTCCGGTTGGGAATTCTCGGTGTTGCGCTGGCCGTTCCGTTTATATTCCCGAAAGTGTTTCTGTGGTACGGAACATTTCTGATTATCATGCTGTTCCGGATCCTGACGGTGGTTTTGGGAACGAAAAAATAGTCTGTGAGACAGGAAAGACCTTTGCCTGAAACGGCGGAGGCCTTTTTCTTCCGGACGGGAATCTTCCGGGGAGAGTATGTTTTATGATGAAATGTAACAAAGGATGAGGAGTTTGCAGGATACGGCGGAGGATTCTCGGCAAGGAATCCAGGAAAGATGTACGGTCAGATGTCAGGCATGGACAATTCCCGTCAAGGTTTCCGCTTTCCTTTTGACAAAACAGAAGGACTGTCATAAAGCAATCTTGAGTAGTCGGAGGCGGAATGCTAAAATAACAATATCGAAAAGAGGAAGGTCATGACGATTAAGATCCAGAAAGAAGTTTGGTCCATATTGATCGTAACGGGGCTGTTATGCGTTGTTTGCGCAGTTTTGGGCCACGCGATCCGTAAGTCGGATCCGTCGAAAAAACCGGAAGGCGCGGCGAATCTGGGACTGATCATCGTGAATTTCTTCAACAATCTGGTGAATACCAACATGGGCGAGGAATACGTAAACTTCCTTTCGCCTGTCATCGGCACGATCGGCATGTATATTCTCGTGGCCAATCTGATCGGTCTTTTCGCGATCCCGAACCCGACCGCGAACCTTTCCGTGACCCTGACGATGGCGTTTTTCGCCTGGTTAGTCATCGAAGGGACCCAGATCCACGTCAAGGGCGCCAAGGGGTTCTTCGGGGGATTGTTTGAACCGTTCGCGCTGTTCTTACCGGTAAACATCATGGGAGAACTTTCACCGCTGTTGTCGCTGTCCATGCGTCTTTTCGGAAACATCATGGTCGGCGGCGTTTTGATGCAGCTGGTGTATACCGGGTGCTCTTTGGCCAGCGGATTGATTCCGTTTATCGGGAAATTCAACTTCCTCGGTCCGATCATCGCGCCGGTCATGCACGCATATTTCGACATCTTTGCCGGTGTGATTCAGATGTATATCTTCATTATGCTGACTACAGTTCTTGCCAAGAGCAAGGCTGACAGTTAATAAAAAATTACAGGAGGCTATTTTATGGATTATCGTTTCTTAGTACCACTGGGAGCTGCTTTGGCAGTATTAACCGGTTTCTCTACCGGTCTTGGACAGGCAAGCGTCGCAAGACAGGCAGTGGAATCTGTTGGAAAGAATCCGGAAGCGACCAACCAGATCCGTTCTACGATGATCGTAGGATGCGCAGTCGCGGAAACCTGCGGTATTTACGGTTTATTAACGGCAATCTTACTGATTTTCGCGTTCTAGAAAGGGCCTGCGTATGGAGTTGAATCTAGATATTCAGGGTCAACTTCTTCCGAACATCGCAACGGTCATCGTACAGCTTCTGGCGACGCTGGTGCTGTTTGTTGTTGCGAAAAAGCTCTTATGGAAGCCCGCGAAAAAATACCTCGACGACAAGGCGGCGCTGGTACAGAAACCTCTGGAAGACGCCATTGTACGGGAAGAGGCAGCGAGAAAAGCCAATGAAGAAGCGGATAAACGGCTTACGGATACGGCGGCAAAAGTCCGGGAGATGATCGAGACCGGCCAGAAGGAAGGTCAGAAAGTCAAGGACGGTCTGATTGAAGAAGGCCAGAAACAGGTCGACCAGATGATGGAAACGGCGTATGCGCAGATCGAGAACGAGAAAGCCAAGATGGAACTCGAGATCCACGATCAAATCGTAGACGTCGCGATGGAAGCCGCGAAGAAGCTGATGAAGGACCAGGTCAGCGGTGAAGAACACCGCAAAGCCATCGAAGATTTCGTAAGGGAAGTATCGAATGGATAGCCAGGTCGCGAAACGCTACGCGGAAGCGCTGTTTTCTCTTTCCAGAGAGGAAAACTGCGTGCTTTCCCGCCGGGAGCAGTTGGAAGAAATCGGACAGACATTCAAAGACAGTCCGGATCTGGGCAAGGTCTTTTGTCATGTAAAAGTGACCAAACAGGAGAAGGAGTCCCTGATCGAACACGTTTTCCGGGAATATGACCGGGAGACCGTGAACTTTCTGAAACTGTTGGCGGCGAAGGGAAGGATCGGCTACATCGACCGGATCGTCAAGGATTTCTGTGCGATGTGCGATGAGTACTGCGGGATCGTCCGCGGCGTAGTGTACAGCCCTTACAGCATTACAGACGAAGAAAAACAAACCCTGGAAGAAACGATCGGGAAGAAAATCGGAAAGACGGTGCGTCTTGATCTGAAAATCGATCCCGAACTGATTGTAGGAGTACGGGTGGAAGTGGAAGGCAAGGTCTTCGACGGTTCGATGAAGAACCGGATCGAACGGCTGAAAGCCTCATTGAAGGAAGCAAGGTGATACGATGGCATTAAGACCGGAAGAAATCAGTGCCCTGATCAAGGATCAGATCCGGCACTATGATGAAAAACTGGAGTCCAAGGACGTCGGATACGTCATTACCGTAGGCGACGGAATCGCGCTGGTACAGGGACTGGAAAACGCGCTGGCCGGGGAATTGCTGAAATTCCCGGGCGATGTCTACGGCATGGTCATGAACCTGGAAGAGGAACACGTGGGTGTGGTCCTTTTAGGCGATGACCGGAATATTTCGGAAGGAAACGAAGTGGTGCGCACAGGCCGGATCGTGGAAGTTCCGGTCGGGGACGCGTTACTCGGAAGAGTCGTTAACGCGTTAGGCGTGCCGATTGACGGCGGAAGACCGATCCAGACATACAAGACGCGGCCGATTGAGCGCGTCGCGCCGGGTGTTATTACCCGTAAATCCGTCAACGAACCGGTACAGACCGGATTGAAAGTCATTGACGCGATCGTACCGATCGGGCGCGGACAGCGTGAATTGATCATCGGCGACCGTCAGACCGGGAAAACCGCTTTGGCGATCGATACGATTCTGCACCAGAAAAAAGAAAACATGTACTGCATCTACGTGGCTATCGGACAGAAAGCCTCCACGGTCGCGCAGATCGTACAGAAACTGAAAGAAGCCGGTGCGATGGAATACACGACGGTGGTTGTGTCTTCCGCTTCGGAAACCGCGCCGTTACAGTATATTGCGCCGTACGCAGGCTGTGCGATGGGCGAAGAATGGATGGAAGAAGGCAAGGACGTCCTGATTATTTATGACGACCTTTCCAAGCACGCGGTGGCGTACCGTACGCTGTCGTTATTGTTACGGCGTCCTTCGGGACGTGAAGCGTACCCGGGCGATGTCTTCTACTTACATTCCCGTCTTCTGGAACGCTCTGCGAAACTCGCGCCGGAATACGGAGGAGGATCCTTGACCGCGCTGCCGATCATTGAGACCCAGGCCGGCGATATCACGGCATACATTCCGACCAATGTCATTTCGATTACCGACGGACAGATCTTCTTACAGACCGACTTGTTCAACGCCGGTATCCGTCCCGCGGTTGATACCGGATTATCGGTATCCCGTGTCGGCGGGAGCGCGCAGATCAAGGCGATGAAGAAAGTCGCGGGATCGCTGAAACTGGAATTGGCGCAGTACCACGAAATGCAGTCCTTTGCGCAGTTCGGAAGCGATTTGGACGCTTCGACGCAGAGGATCATCGACCACGGCAAGCGTCTGGAACGTCTTCTGGTCCAGCCGCAATATGCGCCGATGGATGTAGAAAACGAAGTTACGGTCCTGTTGTCGGCGAAGAAACGCCAGCTGGACCGGGTGCCTTTGGATCAGGTTTCAAGTTACGAAAGACAGCTGATCTCCCACATGAATTCCGAACACAGGGATCTTCTGGAAGAATTGCTGGACAAGAAAGATTTGACCAAGGAACTGGATGAAAAACTGACCGAAGCGATCCGGTTGTTTACCGACCGCTTTGTCATGGGAACTGAGGAAGCGTAAATATGGCAGATACCCAGATTGCGATACGGCGCCGTATCCGTTCCGTCAACAATACCCTGCAGATCACCCGGGCGATGGAACTGGTTGCGACCAGTAAACTCCAGCGCCAGAAAAACCGGATGCTGAAGGGAAAGGTGTACGCGGATACCCTGCGCGAAATGATCGGAAAGGCATTGAGTTCTCTGGACGCGATGCCGGAAAAACCCGTTTCTCCGTATTTGGAGAAAAGGGATTTTGACCGACCGCTCGTGATCGTAATCGGAAGCGACGAAGGAATGTGCGGCGCGTTCAATTCCAATCTGGAGAAATTTGTTCTGGCCAATGTGAGACCGGAAGACCGGCTGGTTCTTTGCGGCGATAAAGTAATCCGGGCGGCGGAACGGAACAAATTGCAGGCCTACACGGTCTATCATGATTTCTCCCACGCGGATGAAACGCTGATCCGGCATATCGGGGAGGAAGCGCTGAAAATGTTCCGGGAACATGAGATCTCGGAGATCCGGGTCATTTATGTGGAGTACATCAACGCCGCGTCATTCGAACCGACGATGACGTGCTTATTACCGATCGAACGGGATCATTTCTCGCAAGAGGAACCCCCGGAGATCCTGTTTGAACCGGACGCGGAAGGCATCGTGAACGAATTGATTCCGATGTATGTCCGCAATGTGTTCTACAGTCTGGTGTTACGTTCCAAGACCAGTGAATACGCGTCGCGAAGACTGGCCATGGAAACCGCGAGCGACAACGCGGTGGAATTGAAAGAAGAATTGACATTGTCGTACAACAAAGCCCGTCAGGCCGCGATTACGCAGGAAATCACGGAAATCTCCGTGAGCGGCATGAGCCGGGAGTAAGGAGGAATCCCTATGATGAATCAAGGAACAGTAGTACAGATTATCGGACCGGTCGTAGATATCCGGTTTCCTGCGGGAAGATTGCCGAAACTTTATAATGCGATCGAAATTCCGTTATTGGATAAAAAAGTCATCGTGGAAGCCGCGAATGATATCGGAGACGACCGCGTTCGCTGTATCGCGATGTCGCCGACCGACGGCATGATGCGCGGAATGCCTGCGTACGATACCGGATCGCCGATCACGGTTCCGGTCGGAAAGAAAGTGCTCGGGCGTATGTTCAACGTTTTAGGCGAACCGATCGATAACCAGGGAGACATCGAGGCTTCCGTTCCGCGTAACCCGATCATCCGTGAAGCGCCGAAGTTTGAAGATCAGGTGGT
>CACZNO010000192.1 GCA_902782505.1 uncultured Erysipelotrichaceae bacterium
AAAAAAAGAGCGATTCGCATCGCTCTTTCTTCGTTCTAAAACTATTTCAGGATTTCGACAACGTTGCCGGCACCTACGGTTCTGCCACCTTCACGGATGGAGAACTTGGTTCCGTTTTCAACAGCGATCGGGTGAATCAGTTCGACCGTCATCTTGACATGGTCGCCCGGCATAACCATCTTGACATTTTCCGGTAAGTTGATAACGCCGGTGATGTCGGTGGTACGGAAATAGAACTGAGGACGATAGTTGGAGACGAACGGTGTATGACGGCCGCCTTCTTCCTTCGTCAGAACGTAAACTTCCGCGTTGAACTTGGTATGCGGCTTAACGGAACCCGGTTTCGCTAATACCTGACCACGTTCGATTTCGTCACGCGCTACACCACGCAGCAATGCGCCGATGTTGTCGCCCGCTTCCGCGTAATCCAGAACCTTACGGAACATTTCCATGGAGGTAACAACCGTCGTACGAGTCGGACGGATACCAACGATTTCAACCTGTTCGTTCGGTTTTAAGACACCACGTTCTACACGGCCCGTCGCGACGGTACCACGACCGGAGATCGTCATAACGTCTTCAACTGCCATTAAGAACGGCTTGTCAAATTCATGCGCCGGATCCGGGATCCAGGAATCAACTGCGTCTAACAGTTCCTGAATGGACGGAACCCACTTCGGATCATCCTGGCCAGCTAATAAAGCGGAGCCCTTGATAATCGGGGTATTCTCGCCGTCGAAGCCGTATTCGTTTAAGCATTCGCGAACGGATTCTTCAACCAGCATTAACATTTCTTCATCATCGACCTGATCGCACTTGTTCAGGTAAACAACGATCTTTTCGATACCGACCTGACGAGCAAGTAATAAGTGCTCATGCGTCTGCGGCATCGGTCCGTCCGTTGCTGCAACAACCAGG
The DNA here is from genome assembly GCA_902782505.1 of uncultured Erysipelotrichaceae bacterium. Taxonomy (GTDB): domain Bacteria; phylum Bacillota_I; class Bacilli_A; order Erysipelotrichales; family Erysipelotrichaceae; genus RUG11872. The sequence continues at coordinate 919 of CACZNO010000192.1, forward strand.
ATCGCGCCATCCATCTGCGCTGCGCCGGTGATCATGTTCTTGATGTAGTCCGCGTGACCCGGGCAGTCAACATGTGCATAGTGACGCTTTTCGGTTTCGTATTCAACGTGAGCGGTGTTGATTGTGATACCACGAGCCTTTTCTTCCGGAGCGCCGTCGATCTGGTCATAAGCCATTTCCGCCGCTGTACCCTTCTTTGCCAGGTACTTCGTGATCGCTGCCGTCAAGGTCGTTTTGCCATGGTCTACGTGACCGATGGTACCAACGTTTACGTGAGTCTTAGCACGGTTAAACTTCTGTTTTGCCATTTGTTCTTTCTCCTTTTTTCTGTCTTGCAATCTCGCAAAACCATTTTAATCTAAACGATTTGTGAATGCAACAGGGATTTATTTCCCTGAGGCATTCTTTTCGATAATCTTATCCGCAATCACAGCCGGCACTTTCGAGTAATGGCTGAATTGCATCATATAGCTTCCGCGTCCCTGCGTGAAGGAACGCAGATCCGTCGCGTAACCGAACATCGAGGATAACGGAACCATCGCTCTTACGACGATTGCGTTGCCTCTTTCCAGCTGGTCATTGATCTGACCGCGGCGTCCGGAAATATCGCCCATCACGGCACCGAGGTATTCCTGCGGCGCGGTAATGGAGACGTCCATGATCGGTTCCAGCAATACCGGTTTGCACTTCTTCGCTGCTTCTCTTAACGCTAAGGAAGCTGCGATCTTGTACGCGTTTTCACTGGAGTCGACATCGTGATACGATCCGTCAAATAACGTCGCCTTGATGTCGATCACCGGATATCCGGCCACCAAGCCGTTTTCCAGCGCGTTCCGGAGTCCTTCTTCCGTCGGTTTGATATATTCCTTGGGAACCGTTCCGCCCACGACAGCATTGACGAATTCGAAGCCTTTGCCTTCCTCGTTCGGTTCAAACTTGATCCAAACGTGACCGTACTGGCCGTGTCCGCCCGACTGACGGATGAATTTCCCTTCGCAGTCCGCACTGCCCGTGATCGTTTCACGGTACGCAACCGCCGGAGCACCGGTGTTGCATTCGACTTTGAATTCATCGCGCAGACGCGTCACCAGAACATCCAGATGGAGCTCGCCCATACCGGCGATGATCGTCTGACCGGTATCTTTGTTGGTGTACGTACGGAACGTCGGATCTTCTTCCGCGAGTTTCGCCAATGCCAGGCCCATGCGGTCCTGATCGGCTTTGGACTTCGGTTCCAGCGATAATTCGATTACCGGTTCCGGGAAGACCATCTTTTCCAGAATGATCGGATGGTTTTCATCGCAAAGCGTGTCTCCGGTCGTTGTGAACTTTAAGCCGATGGCTCCCGCGATATCTCCGCAATAGACTTCGTTGATGTCCTTGCGGTGATTCGCGTGCATCTGCAGCAGTCTGCCGAAACGTTCTTTCTTGTCCTTGTTGGAATTCAGAACGTAGGTTCCGGTCTTCGCAATTCCCGAATATACACGGAAATAAGTCAGTTTCCCGACAAACGGATCCGCCGCGACCTTGAAGGCTAACGCCGCTAACGGAGCTTTGTCATCCGCCCGGCGTTCTTCTTCGCCGCCGTCTTCGTTCACGCCTTTGACCGGCGGAACATCGAGCGGGCTCGGAAGATAATCCACAACGGCGTCCAGCACTTCGCGTACGCCCTTGTTCTTGTACGCGGCGCCGCATAATACCGGGAAGAATTCACCGGTCAATACGGCTTTACGGATCGCTTCTTTGATCTGGTCCTCGCTCGGTTCTTCCCCGTCGAGCACCATCATCATCAGATCGTCATCGAAATCCGCAAGGGTTTCGAGCAGAATGTTGCGGTATTCCAGCGCTTTATCCGCCATGTCTGCCGGCATCGGGATCTCGGTGTCTTCCTTATTCGGATCCGAGTTGAACTCGATCGCTTTCATGGTCACAAGGTCGATCAGTCCCGTGAAATTGCTTTCCACGCCGATCGGCAGCTGAATTGCCGCATTCTTGGCCGCTAACCGGTCCCAGATCGTCTTTAACGACATGTAGAAGTCGGCACCGGTCGCATCCATCTTGTTGCAGAATACGATACGCGGCACATGGTAGGCAGACGCCTGTCTCCAGACGGTTTCCGTCTGCGGTTCCACACCGGCTTTGGCGTCCAGAACCGTCACCGCTCCGTCTAATACGCGTAAGGAGCGCTCCACTTCCACCGTGAAGTCGACGTGACCCGGGGTATCAATAATGTTGATACGCATCCGGTGGTCTTTCTCCTCCGGGGTTCCGTGGTACTTGCTGTTTGACCAGTATGCCGTGGTTGCTGCAGATGTGATCGTGATGCCGCGGTCCTTCTCCTGCTGCATCCAGTCCATTGTGGATTCGCCGTCATGGGTCTCACCGATTTTGTAGTTTACACCGGTATAGAAAAGAATTCGTTCCGTTGTAGTTGTTTTGCCCGCGTCGATATGCGCCATGATACCGATGTTGCGGGTTTTTTCGAGAGATACATCACGTGGCATAATATATGGCTCCTTTTCTTACCAGCGGTAATGTGCAAAAGCCTTGTTCGCTTCCGCCATCTTGTGGGTATCTTCCTTCTTCTTGACGGAGCTTCCCACACCGTTCGATGCGTCAATAATTTCGTTCGCGAGCCGCTGTTCCATCGTTCTTTCGTTTCTTAAACGGGAATAGTTCACCAACCAGCGTAAACCTAAGGTCAGTCTTCTTTCCTGGGAGACTTCCACCGGTACCTGGTAGTTCGCACCGCCGACTCTTCTTAACTTTAATTCCAGCACCGGCATAACATTGTCCAGTGCCTTTTCGAATACTTCCATCGCATCCTTGCCCGTCTTTTCCGCGACGATATCAAATGCGTTGTAAAGAATATTCTGTGCAGTTTCCTTCTTGCCGTCGAGCATGATCTTGTTGATCAGACGGGTGACGAGCTTCGAATTGTAAATCGGATCCTGCAATACATCGCGTATCGCGACATGTCCTTTTCTAGGCATAATTCATTTCTCCTTTCTTGATCAACTTATTAGTCATTGTTCTTCGGTTTCTTTGTGCCGTAACGAGAACGGGCACGATTGCGTTTGTCAACTCCTGCGCAGTCCAGGGTTCCGCGGATGATGTGGTAACGAACACCCGGGAGATCCTTAACACGGCCGCCGCGGATCAGAACGACAGAGTGTTCCTGTAAGTTATGTCCGATTCCCGGAATATAAGCGGTAACTTCCATGCCGTTGGATAAACGTACACGGGCGTACTTACGTAACGCGGAGTTCGGCTTCTTCGGGGTCATCGTACCAACACGGGTGCACACGCCGCGCTTCTGCGGAGCGGAGACATTCGTCGGACGGCGTTTCAGAGAGTTGTAACCTCTATTTAAAGCCGGAGCTTTGGTCTTCCAGACTTTGCTTTCACGTCCTTTGCGTACTAATTGGTTAATGGTTGCCATCGATGGTTCCTCCTTTCCCTTATAACACACAGTTCCGAGTGTGTCTTTTGCCTTAGGAAGTTACGGTTCCCTGGTTTGGGAACCGTCCTTTTCCGCAAGCCCTGTCATTATATGACACACCTGGAATAGTTGTCAACAGGCTTTTTTATTTATTTGATAAAACGCTTTATTTTCCTGCATATTTCGGGAAATACGTCGAGAAATAGTAAACTGCCGATCCGTAATATCCCCTCTTCGCGTAGTGTTTCCTGGCCCACTGAGCTTTGACGCAGTAGTTCTTCCCGTTTTCGATGAATACCTGACAAACACCTCGTTCTTTGTCCCAGAAAAACTCCGCGCTTTCCCCTTTTTTCCCCTGTTCATTCAAAACCCAGATTTCAACAGAATCCGGAATCTGATACAGTCCGAACCACAGATTGTAGGAATGGATACCGGTAGCCCGGTCATAAGGATCTTTCAGAAGCATAAACACCCGGTTATCCGATTCTTCTGTATGTTTCTCACCGTTTTCGTAATACACCCACGAATATGTACCGGCGGGAATCGAGTTATCGGTGGCGGTGCCGGAATCCACGCCGTTACGAACCTCCATCTGCGGAGGTTCAAAGAAAGAAGTATCCTTTACAGAACACCCTCCCAGGAATAAAACCGCCAGCGCCAGGAAACACGCAAACCATCTTTTCATCCTTTTTCCCTCCGTAGTTTATTCTACTCCGTTTGTACAGAAAAAAGTCCTGTGTCTATATAAATTACACATGGACTTTCTTTTTTCTCAGAACACCGGTTATTCCTGTTTGTCGGAGGGATGGGTGAAGTGTCCGATGGTTTCTTTGGCCTTTTCCGTCATTTTCGCCGCCGTTTCCTTCGCTTTTTCCTTCATTTCGCTGACATCGACATTTTCCATGCGCTGTTTGACCGCTTCGGTCATCTTACCGGCGGTCTCACGGGCCTTCACTGACATTTCACGGGCTTTTTCCTTCGCTTCGTCCATGTCAACTTTTTCCATCTGATGCTTGATGGCTTCCGCGGCTTTTTCAGTGGCTTCTTTCGCTTTTTCCATACCTTCCGCGAAGACTTCCTTGGACTTTGCGACGATGCCCTTGGCCGGGAACGTATCGTCATCCAGCATCAATACACCCATGCCCAATAATCCCGGACCGGTGTTGCAGGCCATACTCGGGGTGATCTGTTTTTCCGGCATGAATTCCACATCCGGGATCCGTTCGCGGACCATTTCCTTGGCCCGGTCAAGGAATTCCTTTCCTCTTCCGTGCATCGCGTAGATCCAGTATTTCTTGCCCGCCAATTCCGGCGGCGCAATCAGATCGACCAGTTTCGTTAAGGCTTTCTGGGAACCGCGCGCTTTCGCGACCGTGTAGTAGATCCCGTTTTTATCGCAGGAGATGATCGGTTTGAGGTTCAATACCTTCCCGACCAGCGCGATTGCCGGAGTGATCCGTCCGCCGTGTTTGAGCCATTCCAGAGTGTCCATATAGTAACCGAGATGGGAATCGTAGATCTTGCGTTCGAGTTCCGCGCACACTTCATCAAAGTCCGCGCCGTTTTCAAAACGCCTTGCCGCATAGATTGCCCAGATACCCGCACCGAAGGAAATGTTCTTGGTGTCGAACATGTACGTCTTCATGTCTTCCGCCTGGGCTAACGCCGTCGCCATCGTGCTGTACGTGCTCGATAAGCCCGAAGAAATCGAGATTCCCAGGATCTTCTCGTAGCCGTCCTTGCGGATCTGATCGACGATCTGCGTCACCTCGTAAACGTTCGGTGTAGACGTCTTCGGCATTTCCGGATAACGGTCGTACACGTCCTCGGCGGTGATATCGACACCGTCGTTGTAGATATGATTTCCGTAAATCAGTTTCAGTCTGACGACACGGATATCGTATTGTTCCAGATATTCATTCGGCACATCGCAGCCGGAGTCTACAATAATAGCAATTTTACCGGGGTTCATAGGATGTCCTCCCTTCTCTTTTATTTTACTCGCTTTTTCCCTTCAGGGAAACCTGCAGCGCACGCTGGGAAATCTTTCTCTCGTGCGTTTTATTGAACAATTGTTTCACCAGCACCTGATCTTCATAACGCAGATACGTTTCGTAATCCGGGCTCTCTTTCATCGCCTTGGTTCCTTCTTCCGC
>CACZNO010000193.1 GCA_902782505.1 uncultured Erysipelotrichaceae bacterium
TCAATAATAGAAAAAACGTCAATCAGGGAACCATCCTCTGATTGTTCGGGAAGGAGTCCGGTATGAGCGGATTTGAACTTGACAGGAGCAGATATCGTTTTTTCAACAGCAAACAACATCGGGATCGCTCGCCCTATCCGTTTCAGGAAAAGGCGATCAATGCGCTGAACTGGCTGAGAATCAACCATCCGGAAGGTTTCGCGTCTATGCTGGTGCTGCCGACCGGCGCCGGGAAGACCTATACGGCAGCCCATTGGATCCTGAAAACTTATCTGAATCAGGGGATTAAGGTCCTGTGGGTGGCGCACAGAAGCGAATTGCTCAGGCAGGCCGCCGAGACCTTCTATTCGGATACTTCGGAGGAAACCCTGCCCGACCGGGACGGTTTTTATACCTTTGTTTCATCTGCCGAATTCGGAAGATGCTGTAACGTGCCTGCGGATAACCCCGATCTGCTGATCGCAAGTCGTCAGAGTCTGTGCAGCGGCTGCAATCTTGATTACGTGCTGAAGTGGGCAAAAGGGAAAGGACTTAAGGCGGACAGAAAACTGCTGATCGTTCTGGATGAAGCGCATCATGCCGCTGCGGTTTCTTACCGGAGAATAATTGATACGATGAAAAAGTATATTCCGCACGTGGATGTGCTCGGTCTGACCGCTACGCCTTACCGCACCGCGCAAAGCGAGCAGGGCAGCCTGAAAAAGATCTTTTCCACAGGGAGCGGTATCGTTTACAGTATCGATCTGAACTCTTTGATCGACGCGGGGATACTCTCTTTGCCGAAGCACATGGAAGTGAATACCAACGTCGATATGACGCAGCTATTTGACGAGGATGAACTGCGTACGATCTCACGGTATGATCTTTCGTCTTTGGATGAAAAAAGCCTGAATAAACTGAATGAGAACGCCGATCGGAATAAACGGATCGTTGACACGTATCTTGCCGATCGGGATACATTCGGACAGACGATCGTGTTTGCGGTGGATCGGCTGAACGCCATCGCGCTTCAGGCGATTTTCCGGTCGGTGGGCGTACGATCGGATTACGTGGTTTCCGGATTGGTTGATGCGAACGGAAGAAGCCTTCCCCTGCAGCGCAACGCAGAGATCATTCGGCAATTCCGGGAGGGTGCGCTCGAGGTTCTGATCAACGTGAATATCGTCACTGAAGGAACGGATATACCAAACGTACGATCCGTTTTCCTGGCGCGTCCAACCAGATCGAAGATCCTGATGACGCAGATGATCGGGCGCGGTTTGCGCGGAGAGGCTGCCGGCGGAACGAAAACGACGAATCTTGTTTATTTCGTGGATGAATGGCGCGGTCTCGTTGATTTCGTTTCGCCCCGAGCCCTGTTGGACGGCGAGGATTCCGTGCAGGCGCACAGCGCTGACAACAGAGCGAAGCTCAGACAGTATATACAGTTTGAGGAAATTGAAGCGTATGCTGTGGGCGGTTATCAGAACGGTTCGTCCGCTGTGATCCGGTTCCATAACATCATTCCATACGGAATCATCAGGTGCGCGTATCTGAACCCGGACGGATCCGGAGAAGAAACGGAGGTCTCCAAAGATGTCGTCGTTTACGACGAAGCGCTCAGCATCTTTCAAAAAATCCTTGCCGAACTTCCGGCTGTGTTTTCCGATCTTGACAAGGAATATACGTCAGCGGAGGTCCGTGAGGCCGCCAGTTCGCTGTTCTTCCGGTTTTGTGAAAAGGGCAACGGTTCGTTTATCGGCATTTCAAGCGGGATCATCCGGGATCTGATTATGACGTACCTGCAAACGCAGGAGATTCCGCAAATCCGGATCCTTGAAAACAGAGTGTCTCTTTTCGACGTCGCAAAAGAGAAATATGCGGAAGGCATGCGGGAAAAAGAAATCGACGCTGTGATCGAGGACGTGTGGAATCAGAATGAAAAAATACGCGGTTGGTATGACAAAGATTTTTACTACGGTCTGATGCGGGTCTATTTTAACCGGATGAGCGCGGAAGCCAGTCGGACACCGGAATTCGTTTTGCCTCAAAAGGAAAAAATGGATATGCAGGAGCTGAAAAAGTATTACCCTGAATACTTCCGCGAACTCCGGGAGTATCTGATCCTGCACATGAAGAAAGATGAGGAAGGTTACTATTATTCCGCTGTACAGGAAGACGGTGAACCGCCGGTCCGGTCAAAGCATCTGGCCGCTTTTGAAATGGATCACATCATCCCGATTTCAAAGGGAGGACTGACTGTAAAAGAAAATCTGCAAATGATAACCCGTAAGCAGAACAGAGAAAAATCTGATTCTGTCTGAACCGGCCCCACACGGTCGGAGCACTGTAAAGAAGAGGACGGTTCCTTGTCTTTGACGTAGGATTGATGGTCATTCGTTCTCTGATCTGTTTTGTCACAGCTTGTGGGAATATGTATGGGTCAACCGAGGGGTCAACCGGAAGGGCGAAGCCCGGGAAGCCTTGTGCCGTAAGGTTTTTCAGCCGTAA
>CACZNO010000194.1 GCA_902782505.1 uncultured Erysipelotrichaceae bacterium
AAAACGGATGTTCGCCGGTGCGCGCTTCGTACGGAGCGCTTGAGATGGAATACGGACGGGTCGTGACCGTATCCCCGATCTTCAGATCCAACGATACGTATTGTCCGGCCTGAAACGGCGGTAATACGTCCCCTTTGTCCGCCTCAAAGGTGAATTTGCGGGCTGTCGGGGAAACATCCGCGACTTTGACCACTTTCACATGGGTCGTTTCCGGATGCAGTTCCAGCGTCAGTCGGCGGATCGGGTCGGAATAGATGTTTTTCTCCGAACCGGACGCGATCAGGTCTCTTCTGGCTTTGGTGACACGGTTCGCGCCTAAAACGTCTTTTAAGAAACCGTTGACTTTCATGCGTTTGCCTCCTTCATCCAATCCAGGATCACCCGTGCGGCGATCTTGCCGTTATTGATATTGCAGGCCATCCCGTCGCCTACCAGCGCATGGCTGGCGCAGGGTACTAAGCCCTTGATATAGAATTCCTTCTCCACGTCTTCCAGACGCGCCACGACCGAGTTGTTCATGGAGTGCTGGTAACCGTAAATACCTCCGCGGTAGTCGCTGGTGTAATGCGACATGGTGACCGGAGTCTCGATTTCGATTTCCACAACGTGATCCAGAAGATTCACGCCCAGGTGTTTCGAAACGGTATCGATCATTTCCTTTGCGACGCGGCGCTTGACATCAAAATACTCATCCGCCTTCACGTCGAAGAAGCATTCCGGCAGCGGAAGCGTCGTGATGGATAACGAAGTCATTCCTTCCGGCACGCAGTCCGGATTCGCGTAGTTCAGACAGATCGTCGTCAGGTAGTCCCATCCGCCGAGTTTCTTTCCTTCCGCCCAGAACTTGTCCGTATCAAACGGAATATCGCTGGAGAACACGGAATAATCGTGAATGTTGAGTTCTTCCGGTTTCTTATCGAGAATCAAAACTACGGAATAGTTGGTTACCGACATCGGCATCGCGTTGGCGAACTTTCTCGCTTGAGGCGGGACTTCGCTTTGCGGTTCGATCATCTTGCCGTATACCGTGTTGGGATACGGCGCCGACGCGATGTAATCCGCGTGGATCTCATCCCCGCGCGACGTGCGCACGCCGTAGACTCTTCCGTCTTTGACCAAGATCTTTTCGACGTTCTGTCCGTATTCGTACTGGACGCCGAGTTCTTCACAGCGCATCTGCATCGCCAAGGACATCTCGTGCGAGAATCCTCTGGCGACATAGCTTCCGCCCAGCATATAGTCGGCCATTAAGAAACAGTAAATCGTAAACGGTAACGTGCTCATCGGCTGTCCGACGTAGATCCAGTACGCGCTTAAGATACTCTTGACATCCGAAGGCAGATTGAACGACTTGTCCAATACTTCCTTCGCGGAATATCCGGCCGTCTTGACCAACGGTTCATGATGCAGCAGCATCTGTACCTTCGATAAGTTGTGTTCGTTCAGGTACAGGATCGATTCGTAAACGGACTTGCAGGTCTCCATGAGGCGGTTGACCTCGTTTTTCGTGCCCGGATACTGTTTGTCGATCTCATCCGCCATGATCCATGTTCCGTCGTCTCTTCTGCCCGCATGCAGCGTGATATCGATCCCGTCCGCGTCCGAAGTCAGACGGTACGCTTCCGGAACCCGCAGCCAGTCGATCGCGACTTTCATTTCGTCGAGATACTCGCGGATGTATAACGGTTTCTCTTCCGGTCCGAGCGACATCATTTCGTGCAGGGTCGCCTCCATTTCGATGCCCCCGCGCACGAAACTGGTCGCCATCCCGCCCGGCAGGTTATGCCGTTCCAGGACCAGGACGCTTTTTCCTTCCGACGCCAGTTTCATCGCGCAGCTCATGCCCGCTAAGGCGCCGCCGATGACGATCGCGTCATATTTCTCTTTATAAAATGGCATTCCATTACCTCCGTTGTCTTACCAAAAGAAGCGCCGGCATCCTTACCGGCGCTTAACCAGTCATGAATTCTAGAAGAAGCGGTCGACTAATTCGCGGCTGTATTCCGCGGTTTCATCCATATCGCCGAAGGACATGACTTCACCCGCGTAATAGGTGTCGTACTTGCCCTGCATCGCTTCGACCTTGTCATACCATCCCGCCGCGTAATCTTCGCTGAAGACATGCGGGAAATAGTACCAGGAGCTCTCATTGACAATGTTGGAAGCCGGATTCTTCATGATCTTGAGGTCTTCCAGTACGGTCTTCTTGCATTCTTCGTACGGGATTTCCGCCGAATTCTTATGCTTTCTGAGCGCGTAGGTCGTGATGACCTGATCCTTGGAATCTCTCCATCTTCTGTAGTAAACCATCAGATGGCCTAAACGTTCCGGCGTCATGTTGTCAAAGACATAGTAGGAGATTTCCGGATGATCTTCCGGCTTGGTTTCCACTGCCAGTACATCGTAACGTTCGTAATCGATCTTCGAGAACAGTTCTTTCTCGTCTTCTCTGGCATCCGCGTAATCCGGCAGATACTGTAACGGTGCGGTAACGATCAGCTTGTCGTATTCTTCGACTTCGCCGTTGACGGTCACATAGACCTTGCCGTCTTTGCGTTCGACCTTCGTGATCTTGCTGTTAAGACGCGCATGGTTCTTCAACTTCGCATCCAGGCATTCCCAGATGTACTGCGTGCCCTCTTTCCAGGTCCACAGGTTGATGTTGACGAAGTTCATGGTGGTCTGGAAGTCCAGGTACTTCAGAACGTATGCCGCCGGAATTTCATCAAAATATCCGTAACCGAACGAAGTGAACGGACCGACCCAGATTTCCTGCGTCAGTTCCACGCCGTTGAGCTTGCACCAGTCTTTGAACGGCATGCAGAGATCCTTCAGGTTCGGGTTTTCGCCGGAGATCTTTTCTCTTCCCGGAGTAACCGCGTAACCGTCGTAACGGCCCTGTGCTACGCCGCGGTGACCGTTGACATCGTATCCCTTATATTTGGTTTCAAGGATTTCACCGAGCTTCTTGACCTGTTTCTTCATTTCCATCAGATGAGGGATCTTCAGAAGGTTCTTCTTCGGGTTGAACGGTTCAATGACCTTGCCTTCTTTATTCTTGTAGTTACGGTTAAGCTTCGGTCCGTCATGCGTGATTCCGCAGAACTTTTCGACATCCGCTACCGCATAGTAGGACGGTACGCCCATGATGGCGCCCATTTCATAACGTCTGCCGTTGTAATGCGGACTGTGGCACTTGCCGCCTACATGGTCGTTTCTTTCCAGAATGGTATAGTTTTCATAGCCTTTCTGTTCCAGATACATGCCCGCGGACAAACCTGCCGGGCCCCCGCCGATGATGCAAATACGAACATTCTTATCCATGATATTTTTCCTCCGTGTTCATGATTTCGCCCTATAATTATTGCACACTTTATCACTAAATACCATGAAATTTGCTATACTGTTTTCAGAGGTACTTATGCGATTCACCAATTTCGAACATATGCTGCGGCATAACGCGGAAAACTATCCGGATCGGACCGCCTTTTATTATGAGAAGGACGGAAAGAAGTCTGTAACCTACCGCCGTTTCTATGAAGAAGTGCTGGACCGGAAGGCCCTGCTGGAAAAGCGCGGGAAAACCTGCGAAGGCATTTTCTCCGACGGATCCTACGACGCGGTCGTAGAGATTTTCGCGGCGGTTTTGGCCGGATACCAGGTCGTCATGCTGGAAAGGACGCTGCCGGAAACCACCCTGCAGTATCTTCTGTCCTATGCCGATATCGACTGCCTGTACGGACCGGAAGCCCTGACCTCGAAACTGGAACCCCGGTTGTCCGCCGGTGTGAAGGAAGGACGCGGAAACATCCTGTTTTTCACCAGCGGAACCACTTCGGTTTCCAAGGGAGTCTTACTGACCGATACCAGCCTCTGCAATTCCGCATATAACGGCGGATCCCTGCTGCCTTTGACGAAAGACGATATTCTGTTATGCATTCTGCCGCTGAATCACGTCTTCGGGTTTGTGTGCGGGATCCTTTGGGGATTCTCGTGCCAGGCAGCGGTCGCACTGGGGCGCGGAGCCCGTCATTATCTGGACGATTTTGCCTTCTATGAACCTACCGCGGTGTCGGTCGTACCGATGCTGTTAGGATTCTTCTTAAAGAATCATCTGATCAACGACGCCTGCAAGCTCATCTTAATCGGCGCGGGCGACTGTCCGAGCGTTTACTTCGACATGGTGAAGGCGTTGGGTAAGCGCGTCAGTTACGGGTATGGCTTAACAGAGACCAGTTCCGGCGTCGCGTTGAGTCTCGGGGATGATCCTTTAGCGATGACGATCTGCCCGGACGACAGAATCCGGATCGACGAAGGCGGCGAGATCCTGATCGACGTGCCGACCTGCATCATGAAGGGCTACTACAAGTACCCGATGGAAACCGCGGAAGTGTTACGCGGCGGAATGCTGCACACGGGAGATCTCGGAACGTTTGACGCGGACGGAAAACTGCACATCACCGGGCGCATCAAGGAGATCCTGGTACTGGCTGACGGTACGAAGATTTTCTTACCGGAATACGAAGAACGCTTACGCCGGGTCTTCCCGACCGAAGAATTCGCGGTGTTGTTACGAAACGGAAGACCGGTCTTAGTGACCTCGGATCCTTCCCTGACCAGAGAAGTTCTGTGGGAAAAAACCGCGGATGTCATGCGCATGATCCCGCGCGGTCACCAGCTGACCGACGTGGTGGTCTTACCGCATCCCCTACCGCGGACTGCCACCGGAAAAATCAAGCGGTGGGCTATACAAAAGGAGATTGACGAATGATTACAAGAGAAGAAGTTTACAATCTGGTTATCAAAACCATCAAGGACAACGTACCGGACATGTTCGGTGACGACCTTTCCGAATCCACCGTGCTGAACGCGGACGGAAACGTGGATTCCATGGGCTTTATTCTGGTTCTCACCAAACTCGAAGGCGCCCTGGACGTCAAGGTTCCGGATGAGGAATGGAATAAACTGCGCACCATCGGCGATATCGTCGACGC
>CACZNO010000195.1 GCA_902782505.1 uncultured Erysipelotrichaceae bacterium
ATGTCTTCCGGCTCTTCGTATCTGGACCGCGCGGAATGGGAAAGCCTGTTCGCGCGGTATACCAGCGGACTGGACTATGATCAAGACGAGATATTCCGGCACATGAGCTTTGAACGCTGCGCCCGGTTTGAAGAAGACCGCGTGTACCCGATCGCGCAATACGAAGCGGAATTGACGATCGCGATGTACCTGAAGAAATTCCCGCACGAACCGCTGCGGAAAATTCCTTCCGGGGAACTGGAGGAAAGGATCGCAAGACTGGAAGAAACGTTCGGGATCCGTTATGACGCGGCGCAGCGGGAAGCTATCGAAGCGTTTTTCGAAGAGGATTTCATGATTCTGACGGGCGGACCGGGAACCGGGAAATCCACGATCGTACGGGCGATTCTGGCGCTGATCAAGGAACTGTATCCGACCTCGACCGCATCGGTGGTCACCCCGACCGGAAGAGCGGCGAAACGGCTGAAAGAACTGACCGATTACGACGCCCGCACGATCCACAGCCTTTTGGGATACGACCTGGATACCCAATCGTTTTCCTACAACCGGGATAATCCGGTGTTGTCGGATATCGTAATCGCGGATGAATTCTCGATGGTGGATCAGTATCTGTTCGCAAAACTGCTGGACGCAGGAGCGTTTTTCCGGAAGATCCTGCTGATCGGGGACGAGGACCAGCTTCCCAGCGTGGCGCCGGGGCAGGTGTTGAGCGATTTGATGCGCACGGAGAAATTCCGTACGATCCGCCTGAAAAAAATTTACCGTCAGGCCGAAGGCTCGGGGATCATTACGCTGGCGCATAAAATTGCGGATGACGCATTCGAGGATTTCGGTTCGCACGATGTGCGGTTTATCGACGCGTCCGCGTATGAAGTGAATTATCTGGTGCGGGATCAGGTCGAAAGGGCACTGGACGCGGGGTACGCCCCGACGGACATTCAGGTCATGGCGCCGAAGTATAACGGCACCAACGGCATCGACCAGCTCAACCGGATCTTACAGGAAGCGACCAATCCCAAGGACCAACGCAAACGGGAACTGAATCAGGGATACCGTACGTTCCGGATCGGGGACAAGATCTTACAGCTCAAGAACCAGCCCAACGAAAACGTCTACAACGGCGATATCGGGATTCTGATCGGCATCGAGTACGCGAAGGAATCGGAAACGAAGGAAGACAAGCTGACCGTGGATTACGACGGGGTCGTCGTGGAATACACCAGGGAAAACTTTGAGAATATCACCCACGCATATTGCGTGTCGGTGCACAAAGCCCAGGGTTCCGAATATCCGGTGGTGATACTGCCGGTGGTAAGGGAATACGGGATCATGCTGCAGAAGAGACTGCTGTATACGGCGGTGACGCGCGCGGAGAAGCACTTAGTGATCATCGGCGACCGCGCGGCGTTTGAAAAGGGCGTGCGCACCAAAGACCGCAGAGTGCGCAATACCACCCTGGAAATGCGGATCGCGCAGGAAGAAGGATAAAACATGATACGGTATCTGGCAGAAAAGGAAATCGCGCGCACCGGGAAATCCGACGCGCTTACCAAACGGAGAATCTACGGAAAGACCTGCGGTATCGCCGGGATCTTTCTGAATCTTTTCCTGTCGGCACTCAAGATCGCCGCGGGCATGATCGCCAAGTCGCTGTCTGTCGTGGCGGACGGGTTCAACAATCTTTCGGATGTGCTGAGTTCCGCGGCGTCCTTGATCGGTTTCCGTCTTTCCGAACGCAAGCCGGATAAGGAACACCCGTACGGACACGGAAGATACGAATACATCGCCGCGGTGGCGGTGACAATCATGATTTTGTTGTTCGGATGGGAATTGGGAAAATCTGCGTACGAAAAACTGATACACCCGGCGTTTACGGAATGGAACATCTGGACGATGGCGGCCTTAGGGATCTCCTTAGCCGTCAAGGGATATATGGCGTCCTACAATTATGTGTACGGGAAAAGGTTTGAATCGGACGCATTGCTGGCGGTCGCGAAGGATTCGCGCAACGATATCATCGCTACGTCGGGAATCGTTCTTACCCTGATTCTCGAACGGGTTGTAAAGATCCGTCCGGACGGGGTGATCTCGTTGCTGATCGCTGCGTTTATCCTGTATTCGGGTATCCGTTCCCTGAAGGAAACGCTGGATCCCTTGATCGGGGAACCGCCGTCCGAGGAATTTGTCGGAAAGGTGCGGGAAATCGTATCCGGTGAAAAAGAGATCCTGGGTATGCACGATCTGTCGGTGCACGATTACGGGCCGGGAAACGTCATGATTTCTCTGCACGCGGAAGTGGACGCGTCAAAGAATTTCGCGGAAGTGCACGAACTGATCGACCGTATCGAAAAGGAGCTGAAGGAAAAACTCGGCGCGGAGGCGACGATCCATGCCGATCCGGTGGTGATCGATGATCCGGTCAGGACGGAATATGAAAAAAAGATCCGGAATCTGCTGGAGAAAGAATATCCGGGAACATCCTTTCATGATCTGCGCATCCGGAAAGAAGCGGGGAAAACCGAAGTGGAATTCGATCTGGTGATTCCTTACGAGGAGAAAACCCCGGATGAGACAATCCGGGAGGAAATCGCGGCGAAACTGGCGGAAAAAGACGTCCGCGTCCTGATCGGCGTGGACAAGTCGGAATACCGCTGACGACGAAACGAAAACATTGTAAATTGACTCTTTTTGGAGAAAAGAGATAATAATACTGTATATAAAACAGGAGGTGGCATTATGAACACTTACAGAGATGATTATAACGGCTTCGCCGTGGAAGAACGCGAAGGCGATTACCGTACCTACCTGGGCTCCATCTTTACCCAGATGTCTTTAGGGCTTCTTTTGACCGCGGTCATGGCGTACCTGTGCTACGCGAGCTTGATCCGCGGCGGAATCGTTTACCGTATTATGGTGCAGTTCCCGTATGCGGCGCTGATCCTGATCGTGGCGGAACTGGCGGTGGCCATCGGGATGCACGCGGCATTCCGCAAACTGTCCGCCGCGGCGGTGAAGGGACTGTTCTACCTGTACGCGGCATTGACGGGGATCTCGTTTGCTTTCATCTTCATCGCGTATGACTTGGGCACGGTCTTCATGGCGTTTGCGATCTCGGCGGCATTCTTCGCCAGCATGGCCTATATCGGCTACCGCACGGAAATGGATCTTTCCGGGTTCCGCCCGTATCTGTTCGGCGGATTGATCGCGGTGATTGTCGGAAGCGTGATCGCGTTATTGTTCCGTCTTCCGGCACTCGATCTGTTCATTACGTATGCGGGCCTGGCTATCTTCATCGGCATCACGGCATACGATATGCAGAAGGTAAAGAATCTGTACTACGCGGCGGATATCGACGAAGAAGACGCCAGAAAGTTAGGCACCTACGGCGCGATGGAACTGTATCTGGATTTCATCAATATCTTCCTTCGGGTCTTACGGATTCTGGGAAACCGCCGCAGAAACTAAGCACATTTACGAAGAAAAGAGTGTACGTTGAATACACTCTTTTCTATTATAGAATCCGTTTATAGAGCTCTGCGTACGCGGTATAATAAACTCAAGAAAGAATAGGGTACTATCATGAAGAATAACTATTATCGTTTCAAATCAGTTCGAAATCAAATCATCTCTGTGTTTTTAGCGGTTTCTTTGTTCATCGGCATCTTCCCAGCCCGCATCATCCATGCGGAAGACCCTGAGGAAGATCTTTTCATATCCGAATCCTCTGAAGAAATGGCCGAAGATTACGCCGTATGGCCTTACGATAGCCTCCCCGAAGAAGATGATCATCTTGATGAAGACGCCAATATCACCGAAGAGAACCTCTTAAACCGTGAAGAAGCCATCAAAGACTTCCGCTTGGATAACGGTATGAACGTGGCTGTGTCTTACCCTTATTCCGTACATTATAAAGAAAACGAAGAATGGAAAGAGATCGATAACACGCTCAAGTCAGTTGAATATGACAAAGGTGTTTTTTATCATAATGAAGCTGGTATGTGGGATGTCTATCTGCCGCAAGTCCTGAGTAAAGATCATTCAGTCATCGTATCCAAAAAAGGAAACACTTTGTCTTTCTCCTTTGAAGGTGAACTATATGACGATGATGAGATAACAAATATCAATGAAACCACCGTTCAAATCGAGGAAAAAGAATACCCTGAAGAGTATGATGAGCCGGATATGCAGGTACTGAAGAAGATCGTTTCCACTGTGAACTATCCGAATGTCTATGAGGATACAGATCTGAGATATGACCTCATCTCGAATTGTTTGAAGGAAACGATCATCCTGGATTCTTATAAAGAAGGTCTCACTGGTTACCAATATAGACTGGACTCTGAAGATCTCGTATTACAGCTACAGGAAGATAAGACGATACTGGCTTATA
>CACZNO010000196.1 GCA_902782505.1 uncultured Erysipelotrichaceae bacterium
GCTCAAAAAGGTATCATTTCGATAAAGAGCACAGAAGAAATACGCTCAAAACCGGGAAAACTTCTTGTGAAAGCGGTTTCCCCTGTGGTAAATTATCGGTGATATATAGATCCAAAGGAGGTGCTCTCTATATGAAGGTATTAGCAGTAACAGCATGCACAGCGGGAATCGCACACACGTATTTAGTGGCCGAAAAGCTTCAGAAAGCCGCCGAAGAATTAGGTCATGAAATCAAGGTGGAAACCCAGGGTTCCGCGGGAATCGAAAACGAAATCACGGCAGAAGACGTCAAGAACGCTGACGTTGTGATCTACGCGCACGATATCGCGGTTCGCGGCACGTCCCGTTTCGCAGGCAAAACCGTTGTCGACATTCCGATCAGCGTCGCGATGAAACAGCCGAAGAGCTTATTGGTGACGATTGAAAAGAAGCTCGCAGCGAAAAAAGCGGCAGGATAATCTGCCAAAGGAAATTTCAAAGGAAAGGAAATCAACAAAGGGGAGAATTCTATGAAATTTGCAGACATCAGAAAACACATTATGACCGGTATCTCGTTCCTGATCCCGATGGTCGTAATGGCTGGTATTATGGGTGCGATTCAGAAAGCGGTCAGCTGGGAAGGCGTTCCGTTATCTGAACCGACGATTAAGGGCTTAGCTTATTCCGGATATCAGATTTTTAACTTCAAAGACTTTATCCACATGCTCGGTGAATTAAACGGCAACGGCTTCAACTGGGCATACGCATTCTTATGCGCAGGCATCGCGTATTCGATCGCTGACCGTCCGGGTATCGTTCCGGGCTTCGCGATTGGTTATTATGCCGGCGGTCCGACCAAGACCGGTTTCGTCGGTGCGATGATCATGGGCTTTGTCATCGGCTACATCGTTAAATGGATGAAGAGCTGGAAGATGCCGAAAGCGTTACAGGGTTTAATGCCTGTATTAATCATCCCGGTTCTGGCTACTGCGTTAGCGACCTGGTTATTCTTCGGAATCTTCATGGGCCCGATCTCCAGCGTAATGATCGCGTTCCAGAAGTGGATCGAAAGCTTAGCTTCCGGTTCCCTGTTCGTAGTAGGCGCTGTTATCGGCGCATGCATGGGCTTCGATATGGGCGGCCCGGTCAACAAGACTGCTTCCATGGCGGCGAATGCGTTATTCGCTGACAACCCGGACGGCATCGGCGGATGCGCTGAAACCGCGAAGATCATCGGCGGTATGACTCCGGCGATCGGTATGGGTCTTGCTGCGTTAATCGCTCCGAAGAAGTTCACGGAACAGCAGAAGAATGCTGCTTACACCTGCATCCCGATGGGCTTATGCTTCATCACTGAAGGTGTCTTACCGTTCGTTGCGGAAGATCCGCTCCGTGTTATCGGTTCCTCGATGCTCGGCTCCGCGGTCGCTTCCGGTTTAGCGATGGTTTGGGGTGTTAACACTCCGGCAGCTCACGGCGGCATCTTAGTCGCTCCGTTATCCACCAACCTTCCGTTATGGCTGCTCGCTTGCGCGATCGGTTCCGTTATCACCGGCGTTCTGTACGCGGTATTAAAGAAGAAACCGAGCGAAGAAGAAGTCAAGGAAGAAGAAGTTGTTGAACTGGATATCGATCTGTAATCCACAAAGAAGTATTCAATTCATATAGAAAGAGGACACAAATCTATGTATGTGAACATGAAGTATCTCCTGGATAACGCAAACCGTGACGGTTACGCCGTTATGGCAGTGAACAGCGTTAACATGGAAATGGCGAGAGCCGTTATTGAAGCAGCGGAAGAACTGCATTCTCCGATCATCGTTCAGTTCGGCGTCGGACAGATGACCAAACTGGCGCATCCTTCGGAAATGGTTCCGATGATCAAGGCAATGGCGGAAAGAGCCAGCGTACCGGTATGTCTGAATTTAGACCACGGGCCGTCTTTAGAGGCAGTCGTCAACGCGATCCATTGGGGTTTCTCCAATGTCATGCTGGACGCTTCCTCCTTACCGTTTGAAGAAAACGTGAGAAGATCCCGTATGGTTGCGGATTTAGCGCATGCAAAGGGTATCAGTGTGGAAGCGGAACTGGGTCATGTCGGCCAGGCGGCGGACGGCGATGACAACCGTAACGACTTATACACCAATGTTGAACAGGCGAAAGAATTCGTAGAACGTACCGGCGTGGACGCGTTAGCGGTCGCGATCGGAACAGCGCACGGAAACTATCCGAAGGGATATGTTCCGGTTCTGGACTTCGAACGTCTGGCGGAACTCAAAGCCGCGCTGAAGATGCCGTTGGTATTACACGGCGGCTCCGGCTCCGGCGAAGAAAACATCCGCAAGGCAGTCGCAGGCGGCATCAACAAGATCAACGTCTGCACCGACGCTTTCCATGCAGCGGAAGACGCGATGAAAGCGAAATGGGAAGAAGCTCCGGGAACGGATTATCTGAATATCATGATGGTCGCGGAAGCGGCGATCAAGAAATTCGTCAAAGATTATATCCTTCTGATCGGATCCAACGATCGTTATACTTTTGAAGCCGCGGATAACGGCAGCAAGGAATAACAGTCCAACCAGGCAGGCAGGAGGAAACCCTTCTGCCTGCCTTTGAATTTGCAATCAAGTCCCCTCGCGGGCAGTACATAAAAAGGAGAAAAACATGAAAATCGCAATGATCAATGAATTTTCGCAGGCTGCGAAAAACGAAATCGTCTTAAGTGCGTTAAAAGAAGTCGTTGAACCGATGGGACACACCGTCTATAACACCGGCATGAATACGGCGGAAGCTCCGTTACAGTTAGGCGAACCGGGCTATCTGACTTACCTGAACATCGGCGTGCAGGCAGCGTTATTGCTGAATTCCGGCGCGGTGGACTTTGTCGTGACCGGATGCGGAACCGGACAGGGCGCCTTGATGGCATGCAACATGATGCCGGGTGTAGTCTGCGGTTATTGCATCGAACCGTCGGACGCGTATCTGTACTTACAGATCAATAACGGCAACGCGTTATCCTTACCGTACGCAAAAGGCTTCGGCTGGGGTGCGGACGTCAATCTGCGTAACATCTTCAAAGTCGCGTTCGGATCTCCGAAGGGCATGGGCTATCCGGCGGAACGCAAGGAATCCCAGAACCGCAACGCCGCGAAGTTGAACGAAGTCAAGGCGGCGATCGCAAAACCGCTGGTCCAGGGTTTGAAAGACATGGATCAGGACATCGTCCGCAAGAGCTTGACTCCGCGTTTCCTGGAATGCTTCAACGCAGGCTGCAAGGATCCGGAACTGAAGGCGTTCGTCGACAGCGTTTTGAACGCATAGAACGGGTTTTCGTAAACGATGTCCGCGGACATCGTTTTTTTCAAAAGAGAGGAACGGAGATATGAAACAGTTATTTCTTCCGCGTTATACGATCGGCAAAGACGCGTATGACGCCATCCCGGGCATTGTGTCAGGATACGGGAAAAAACTCGCGCTGATCCACGGGGAACAGGCATATAACGCCAGTAAGCACAAACTGCTTCCGGCTTTGGAAGGCTTTGAAATCGTCTATGAAGGAGTCTATGGCAAAGAGGCTTCCTGGGAAAACATTCTTCCCTTGACGGAAAATGAGGATGTCAAGAAGGCAGATGCGATTTTGGCCATCGGCGGCGGGAAAGCCATTGACGTTTCCAAAGTCGTCGGCGACCGTTTGGGGATTCCGGTGTTCAGCGTTGCGACGATTGCGTCGACCTGCGCCGCGGTCACCAAAATCAGCATCCTTCACAATCCCGACGGATCGTTCAGGGAAATTCTGAAACTGAAGGAACCTCCGGTACATTGTTTCATTGACAGCGAGATCATCGCGGCATCGCCGGCGGAATACTTCTGGGCCGGCATGGGTGACGCAATGGCGAAACACGTCGAGTGCAATTTCTCCGCGAAGAACGATGTATTGGACTTCGCCAGCGAATACGGAAGACTGGTGTCGGAACTCTGTTTCAAGCCGATGATCGAACACGGCGCGGCGGCGTATGAAGCCGTGAAACGCCATGAAAACTCGGACGCGGTGGAACAGGTGATCCTCAGTATCATCGCCGCGACCGGCAGCGTTTCCGTCGCCGTGCATCCCGACTACAACAGCGCCGTCGCGCATGCGTTATACTACGGTCTGACCGTGCGCGAATGGATGGAACGCAAACACCTGCACGGGGAAATCGTATCCTACGGCACCCTGATCCAGCTGATCGTGGATGAACAGTGGGAAAACCTGGAAAAGGTGTTCCGGTTCAACCGTTCCGTCGGCTTGCCGACCAGACTGGCAGATCTGGATCTGGAACGGGATGATGAACTGGACGACGTGCTGGACGCGACGGTCGTGAACCAGGAACTGGACCATGTGCCTTTCAAGGTCACCAAAGAGATGCTGAAAAGAGCGATCCTCGATCTGGAGGATTATAACGACGAGTATACCGGGGAGTAAGGGAGGAAACTATGAAACTGCGCGATATTCTGATGTACATTACGGCGTTTTCGGGAATTCTTCTGATTGCGTATGTTCGCATTTCCTTCTCGACCCGCCAACAGAAATCTCCCGCGAAAGCTCTGGATTATACCGATCTGGAACGGAAACTGCGGAAACTCGGAATTGTGCTGACAGTCATCGGGTTACTGTTGGCATTCATTCCCGCAAAATACGCTTTCTAAAAGACAGTCCGGCATTTGCCGGGCTTTTTTTGGGGAACTTTTCCGTCTTACGGCGTAGTACAATATAAAAGAGGTGATACATGTGAAACTGCAGGTTGCGTTGGATACATTGACCCTGGACGAATGCGTACATCTTCTGGAAGAGATCCGGGGGGATACGGATATCGCGGAAGTCGGAACGCCCTTCATCATCGAAGAAGGCATGCGCCCGGTGCGGGAATTGAAAAAGAGATTTCCGGAACTGGAAATTCTGGCGGATGCCAAAATCATGGACGCGGGGGAATACGAGGCGGAAAAATGTTTCAGCGCCGGCGCGGATATTGTGACGGTGCTCGGCGCAGCCAATGACGCGACGATCGAAGGGGTCGTGCGCGCGGCGAAGCGTTACGGAAAGAAAGTCATGGCGGACATGATCGAAGTCTCCGATTTGGAAAAACGCGCCGGGGAAATCGATGGACTCGGCGTGGATTATATCTGCGTACATACCGCCTGGGATGTACAGAATACCGGAAAAAATCCTTTGGATGATCTGATTACGGTCAATAAGGTCCTGAAGAAGGCCCAAAGCGCGGTAGCCGGCGGAGTCAAATTATCGACGGCGGAACCGATCGCGAAGGAACATCCTTCCGTCGTGGTCGTCGGAGGCGGGATCATTCACGCGCAGAACCGTAAAGAAACCGCAGGAAAAATCAAAGAAATCCTGCGCAGGGGGGCATCTTGTGAATAATCGGGAATATACGGAAATCATTTTGCGGGAACTGTCGAAAACGCTGAGCGCTGTCGATCCCTTGAAGGCGGAAGAATTCTGCGAAAGAATCGAGAAGGCGGAGGAAATCTTCTTGGCCGGCGCAGGGCGAAGCGGGTTTGCGGCCAAAGGATTCGCCATGCGGTTGATGCACATGGGGAAAAAGAGTTACGTCGTCGGAGAAACCTGCACGCCCAACATCACGGAAAACGGACTGTTGGTGGTCTGCAGCGGTTCCGGCTCGACAAAATCGCTGGTGAATCATGCGGACAAGGCTAAAGAGGTCGGGGCGAAAGTGGCGTTAATCACGATTGATCCGGATTCGCCGATCGGGAAGATCGCGGATACCGTGATTGAGATTCCGGCGCCCAGTCCGAAAAGCGCGCGTCAGGGGAACGTTTCCTCCGTACAGCCGATGGGATCCCTGTTTGAACAATCCGAAAGCCTTTTCCTCGACGCCGTTGTAATGCGCCTGATGGAAAAAGAAGGCATGGACAGCGACGCAATGTTCGGCAGGCATGCCAATATGGAATAAAATAAGGTATAATAAAACCGTAAGGAGCACCCGGCAGACTGCGTCCTGCGGTTTTTTACCGGAAAAGAGACATCATCTATGGTTATTTTGATTACCGGCGCGTCCCACACCGGGAAAACCGCGCTGGCACAGAAAATGCTGGAGTATACGGGTATCCCTATGTGTCCCAGGATCTTCTGAAAATGGGCCTGATCCGAAGCGGCAATACGAATCTTACGCCGTTAGACGATAAGGAACTCAAAGAATATCTCTGGCCGATTACAAGGGAAATCATCAAGACCGCGATCGAGAACGATCAGAACCTCATCGTGGAGGGAATCTATATCCCTCTGAACTGGAAAAAGGAGTTTTCCGAGGAATACCGTAACCGGATCAAAGGATTCTGTCTGGTAATGTCGGAAGACTATATCCGGAATCATTTTGACGATATCAAGCGTTATGCGGACGTCATCGAAACGAGACTGGACGACCGTTACTGCACGATGGAAAGCGTACTGGAGGAAAACCGGTATTTCCTGGCGGAATGCCGTAAAAACCACCATGAATACATCCTCATCGATTCACAATACGATGTGGAAGTGAAACTGTAAAGGAGGCAACACATGGCTGTTCAAACGAAAATCACAAAAGTAGCCGTCTACCGGCACGGAGCCGTGATCGTCCGTAAAGGACTCGCGGAACTGAAAGAAGGCAAGAACGAACTATTGATCCGGGGATTATCCGCGGGGGCGGATGACCGTACGGTGCGTCTTAGCTTACCGGAAGGAATCCGGGGTTCCAATGTACAGACGCGTAATCTCAACGAAGAAGAACGCAAGGAAATCACCGAAGAACTGACCCGGAAAATTGAGGATGCGGCGGCACGGATCGAACTTCTGGAAACCCAGGCCGAACTATGGAGATCCAATGCGGATTTCACGTCCAAGACGTCTTTGGATCTCAAGGAAATGACCGAGTATCTGGAAAAGATGCCGGAAAGAATCGCGAAGATCAGCGAAGAGATCCGCGCTTTATCCAAGGAAAAAGAACGTCTGGAAAAGGAACTCAAGAAAAAGAATCCGGAAGTCGGCGGGAAAGTCGTAACCGCGGAAGCGGAAGTGACGAAAGCCGGCACCTATCCGGTGGAAGTGCGCTACCACGAACGCAACGTACAATGGTACCCGGTTTATGAACTGCACACGGACGGGGAAGGATCCGATCTGACCCTCCGTCTTCGCGCAAAGATCCGGCAGATGACCGGGGAAGACTGGAAGAAAGTCGGCGTTTCGTTATTCACGGGTGATCCTTCGGTATCCGGAACGATTCCGGAGATCCAGCCGGCCCATTTGCGGATTTACGTGCCGGTCGTTTCTTCGATGCGCAAAAACGCGATTTTCGGTGCTGCGAAGATGTCGATGGCGGAAAGCGCGCCGATGATGGCGGAAGAGGAAGCGTGCGCGGATATGGACAATACGATGGAAATCCCGATGGCGGACGTCCGTGCGGATTATGCGGAGGTGAACCGCGGCGAAACCATGACGGAATACGAACTGGCCGGATCGTGGGATCTGACGGACCGCGTAGAAGTCATGGCGGATCTCAATGAAGAGACCGTAAAGGCGGATTATCATATCGTGGCCGTACCGAAGCTGGATGACGCGGCGTATCTTGCGGCGGAAGTCAAGATCGCGGATATCGAACACATTCTGGAAACCGAAGCTGCCGTGTATCTGAAGGGCACGTATGCCGGAAACGTATTTGTAAGTCCGGATATGACGAAAGAAACGTACGATTTATCGCTCGGAAGGGATGAATCGATCCGCGTCAAGCGCGAACAGAAGAGAAGGCACACTTCGACGGTTCTTCTGAAGGGACAGAAGAAGACGGAATACGAATATGAGATCACCGTTTCTTCCCGCAAGGAAAAACCGTTCGGAATTACGGTCTTCGACCAGATCCCGATTTCCGATGACAAACAGATCGTTGTGGAAAAGACGGAAATCTCCGGCGCGAAACTCGAGGAAGACACCGGGATCCTGCGCTACGATTTCCATCTGGAAGGCGGCGCTTCCAAGGTCTTAAAGATTGCGTACAGCGTAGCCTGGCCGAAAGATAAAACCATTCAGGGAGAATAAAAAAAGAAGAACCGGTATGAACTGCCCCACAAAAATGGGACACTTATAAAAAAGACCGGGATGAAAGGTATGACGATCTGAATTGTTCAGGAGTCATGCCTTTTAATTTGCGTTGAGGGCGTCGTTTATTGTAGAAATCAATGTAGTCAGCCATTGCTTTGATAAGGTCATCATAAGTTTTGGGGTAATACATAAATTGTAATCTCCTGTATTCATTATACAAAAGATACGAATATTTATCGCAAAAGACATTTCATCCACGTCGTTTTTACCTCGTGATTTTAATGCCAAAATGATGCCACGGGAATCCCGAACATAAAAAAACCCTGTATTTACAGGGTTATCGTCACTATGGTGCTGGTTATAAGAATTGAACTTACGACCCCTTCCTTACCAAGGAAGTGCTCTACCGCTGAGCTAAACCAGCACGTGCATATACTAGTATATAGAAATTTTGAAAACTTGCAAGAGAAAAAGTCATAAGATGCGGGCACTTGCGTTGACAA
>CACZNO010000197.1 GCA_902782505.1 uncultured Erysipelotrichaceae bacterium
AAATCCGTCAAGATGCAGGGCGGCGTTTTCGGCAACGTCACCGATTCCGACCGGTTCATCAAGGCGATTTACGAAGCCGGACTGAAATAGGACCTGCGTATACAGCGCTGTCGGTTGTTTATAAAATTTCAGGAAATTATTGGTGAACGCTGACAAAGACACTTTATTGCGCTGTTTCTATAATGAAACTGTATTCGTATGTGAATCAATATCATCATGATTTTACAAAAAGGAGGCAAACATGAGAGTTGATGTATTCAGAATCGAAATGTCTTCTCCGGATGATGTCCGCGGACTGAAAAAACTGATCGAAGACGGCGAAATCAATCCGAAAGAGATCATTGCGGTTCTCGGTAAGACCGAAGGCAACGGATGCGTAAACGACTTTACGCGCGGATTCGCAACGGCCACCTGCCGCCGCTTGATTGCGGAAAAGACCGGCTGGACGGAAAAGGAAACCGAACGGAATGTCGCATTCGTAATGTCCGGCGGAACGGAAGGCGTCATGGCGCCGCATTTCACGGTATTCTGCAAGAATGACGAAGAAACCCCGGATACCGGTGAAAAGACGCTGGCTGTCGCATCCGGCGCTACCCGTGATTTCCTGCCGGAAGAACAGGGAACCATGGCGCAGGTCAACGACGTCAAGAGAGTGACTCTGGAACTGATGAAGGAAGCGGGAATCGATGATCCGGCGGACGTCCATTTCGTCCAGATCAAGACTCCGCTGCTCACCAGCGAACGGATCCTGCAGGCAAAGAGCCGCGGCCATGAAGTCGTTACGCATGACACCTATGAGTCCATGGGCTATAACCGCGGTGCGTCCGCGTTAGGCGTAGCGCTGGCTCTGGGCGAAATTCCGGAAGGCTCCGTGACCGACGAAAAGATCTGCAAGGACTGGTCCTTATATTCCAAGGTGGCGTCCACATCCGCGGGTATTGAAATGCAGAAATGCGAAATCATCCTGATGGGCAACTCCACCAAGGCACAGAGCAAGTACCGCATCGGCCACAGCGTCATGAAAGACCCGATCGACTACCGCGCGGTCGTGGAAGCGATCGAAAACGCCGGCATGAAAGTCGACAAGGTTCCGACCGAAGAACAGAACAAGAAGATCGTCAACGTCTTAGCCAAGGCGGAAGCCGATTCCACCGGTTATGTCCGCGGCAGAAGAAACACCATGCATACCGATTCCGACATCAACCACACCAGACATGCGCGTGCGGTCGTCAACGGCGTAATCGCGGCGATCGTGGATGATCCGATGGTTTACGTCTCCGGCGGTGCCGAACATCAGGGCCCGGACGGCGGCGGACCGGTTGCGGTCATCATCGAAAAATAGCCCGATGAATGTTCTTCTGAAAAACGCGTACCTTCCCGCGAATCAATGCGTGAGGGATATCGCGTCTGTCGAAGGAAAAATTCATTTCCCGGTTCCCGGCGAAGCGGTTACCTACGACCGGATAACGGATCTGGAAGGAAAAATCGTATTCAAGGGTTTCGCGGACATCCATACGCATCTGGATAAAACGATGGTAACGGACAAGGTGAAAAACCGGTCCGGCACCTTATCGGAAGCGATCCGGATCATGGGGCCGTATAAAGCTTCCATGACGGAAGAAGATGTGCTGGAGCGTGCGGAAAAAACGATCCGTATGGCCTATTCCAACGGAACCCGGTATATCCGCACCCACATCGACGTAGACAAGGCGATCGGACTTACTTCCGTCCGTGCGCTGAAGAAACTGCGCGAAAAGTACCGTGACGTCCTGAAACTGGAACTGGTGGCGTTCCCGCAGGAGGGAATCGCGGAAGATCCGGCAAATTACGCGGCGCTGGACGAAGCGCTGGCAGCCGGCTGTGATTTGGTCGGCGGTATTCCCGCCAACGAGAAAGATCCCGCAAAACACATCCGGATGATCTTCGATCTGGCGAAAAAATACGATGTCGATGTGGATATGCACATTGATGAGAACGACGATCCCTCCAGCAAAACCATTCTCGAACTGGCAAAACAGACCGTCCAAAACGGTTATGAAGGAAGGGTATTCGCGGGACATCTGTGTTCCATGGCGTCCATGGATCCCAAAGAAGTAAACGCGATTCTGCCGGAAGTGAAGAAAGCCGGCATTCAGGTGATCTCCTTGCCTTCCACCAATCTGTATCTGGAAGGAAGAGGCGACACGGCGCGTGTCCGCAGGGGAATCGCCCCGATCAAAAAGATTTACCGGGAAACCGGTATTCCGACAGCGATTGCGTCGGACAACATACGAGACCCGTTCAACCCGTTCGGCAACGGAAATCCCTTGGAGACAGCGCTGATCACGGCGCACGGATGCCATATGGGCGGGGTTGGCGATCTGGAAGATTTGTTTGACATGATTCACAGTATACCGATGAAAATGATGGGACTGCATCCGGAGTACAGCGAAGGCGAAAGCGCGCCGCTCCTGGTTCTGGACGCTTGGAAAAAGGATGAAGCCATCATTTCACAAAGCATTGTATTAGATCCATTGAAATAGGGGAAAAAGGAGGATTCAAATGCAGTTATTTCTTAGTTTACTTCCGTTAATTATCGTAGTAGTGCTGCTGATTCTGAAACAGCACATGCTGGTAGCGGGTTTAGCGGGAGGCATCGTTGCGGCGATTATCGGCCATATGACGCCGGCACACGCAGCGGGTATCGTTCAGTCCAGTATCGGCACCATGTTCAGCTATTTAGCCCCGATCCTTTACGCAGCGGGCGCTATGATGGTCGCGAAATCCGGCAGCTTCAAGGCGCTGGCTTCCTTCGCGCAGGAAAAGCTGAAAGACAAAGTCGCATGGATCGCGGGCGTCTTCGTATTGATTCAGGCGTTAGCGACCTACATGGCCGGCATGGGCGCAGGCAACACGATGGTTATCGCTCCGTTGGTAGCGGCAGCGGTCGGCGCGGTTCCGGAAGTAATCGCCGGTATGGCGATTGCGACGGCAGCTTGCTTCACCACTTCTCCGGCTTCCACGGAAACCGTTTTAGCGGCGGAAGCGGCAGCAAGAGACGTTGCGGAACATTCCAGCGCGATGCTTCTGTTCACCCTG
>CACZNO010000198.1 GCA_902782505.1 uncultured Erysipelotrichaceae bacterium
CGGACAGAGACGAAAGAGTATATCGATTCGTTTGGTTTCCGCGAATTCACAACCATCCAGAAAGAAGCGATTCCTCCGGTTTTGAAGGGAAGAGACGTCATCGGTCTTTCGGAAACCGGCACCGGGAAAACGCACGCTTACCTGATTCCGATTTTTGAAAAACTGAATACCCGGGATAACCGCACCCAGGCGGTGATCTTGGCACCGACCAGAGAACTGGCGCGGCAGATCTTCGAGAATGCGCGTGCCTACACGAAAATGGACGCGAACGCACGGATCCGTCTGATCTCTTCGGAAATGTCCAAGGAAAAGATGGGCGACACTCTGAAAGAGGTCCCGCATGTCGTCATCGGTACTCCCGGAAGAATGAAGGACGCCTTTATTCAGGAAGGATTGCTGCGTTTGGACCGTGCGGATATCCTGGTCGTGGATGAAGCGGATATGACCGTGGAATTCGGATTTATTCAGGATGTGGACGCGATTGCGGGTCATATGAAAGAGAAATTACAGATTCTGGCGTTTTCCGCGACAATGCCGCAGGCGCTGAAAATCTTCCTGGAGAAATACATGCACGATCCGGTGCGCGTATTCGTAAAGAACGACGAGGAATACTTCGCGAACGTCACACATCGCCTGATTCCCGCCCGCCATAAAGGATACAACGACGCGTTATTGCGGATCCTTCCGGGATTTCATCCGTATATCTGCCTGATTTTCGCTGGTACCCGGGAAGAGGCGGACAAGACGACCGGTATCTTACGTGAAAACGGATACCAGGTGCTGGAGATTCACGGCGGTCTGACCCAAAGAGAACGCAAATCCGCGATGAAACGGATCCAGGCGCTGGAAGCCCAGTACATCGTCGCAACGGATATCGCGGCGCGCGGAATTGATATCCCGGGCGTATCGCACGTGGTGTCTTTGGGATTCCCCAGTTCGATCGAATACTACATTCACCGCGCGGGAAGAACCGGACGGTTGAAATCCGACGGAATCTGTTACGCGATCTATGAAGAATCCGATGACGCGGCGATCCGGGAGCTCATGAAACGGGGAATCGAATTTGAACACGCGGACTTCCGTTCAAACGAATGGAAGGAATTGAAACCTTACGGCACCAAGCGGAAAAAACCGGAAAATGCCGTCAGCGCTGAAATCCGGAAAATCGCGGCGAAACCGGTCAAAAAGGTAAAACCCGGCTATAAGAAGAAGAGAGCGGCGGAAATCGAAAAGGTGAAAAAGAAACACCGCCGTGAAATGATTGAGTCCAATATCAAAGCGCTGTCCAAGGAGAAAAACCGTCTCAAACAGCGTCAGAAGAACATCGAATCCGGGAAATACGACTAACAGCCTGATAAAGGCTGTTTTTTTTATTCCGTGTGTTGACAGAAAGAGATACGGATAGTATTCTTATATTGTCATATGAATAAATGTTCATATGATACGAAAGGAGTGATACGATGAATCCGGTCAACACGAACCCGGAAACGGTGAGCGCAGTGAAAAAGAAAATGCCTGACGAGAGCTTTCTGTACGATCTGGCAGACTTCTACCGGATCTTCGGAGACTCCACCCGGATCAAGATCCTGTATGCGCTGTTTGAAAGCGAATTGTGTGTCTATGATATTGCGAAAGTGCTTCATATGACGCAAAGCGCGATATCGCATCAGCTGAGGATCCTGAAAGACGCGAAACTGGTGAAGTTCCGCCGGGACGGGAAAACAATCTACTACTCTCTGGACGATGATCATATCGTAAAGATTCTGGAGCTGGGAACACAGCATTTATGTGAAGAATAGGGGGACATACTTATGAAAAAGACTTATGCGATCGATGTGGACTGCGCGGCTTGCGCGGCGAAAATGGAAGATGCGGCGAAAAAGACCGAAGGCGTAAAAAACGCGACGGTCAGCTTCATGACCCTGAAGATGCGGGTGGAATTTGAAGACGGCGCCGATGTAGAAGAAACGATGAACCGGGTATTGAAGGCTTGCCGGAAAGTAGAGCCGGATTGCGCGATTGATTTCTAGGATGTCGGTATGAACCGGAAACAAAAGAAAACACTCATCCGGATCATCGCTTCCTTTATCCTGCTGATTCTGATCCTGGTTCTGGATAAGACCGGAGTAATCGGAAAACCGTACGTTTCCTTTTTGTATCTTCTGCCGTATTTTCTGATCGGATACGATATTTTAAGAAAAGCGGTTATGGGGATCTTGCACGGGGAAGTGTTTGACGAAAACTTCCTGATGGCAACTGCGACGATCGGCGCATTGATCTTGGGCGAATATACCGAAGCTGCGGCAGTCATGCTGTTTTATCAGATCGGCGAACTGTTCCAAAGCATTGCGGTCGGGAAAAGCCGTAAGAACATTTCGGACTTAATGGATATACGTCCGGATTCCGCGAACCTTCTTCTGGAAGACGGAACATTCGAGGAAACCGATCCCGAGGATGTACCGGTAGGTTCCATGATCCTTTGCCGTCCGGGTGAAAAAATCCCGATCGACGGAATCGTACGCGAAGGGGAATCGATGCTGGATACTTCCAGTCTGACCGGAGAAAGCGTACCGCGTACCGTTCGTCCCAATGATGCGGTCATCAGCGGCTGTATCAACCAGAACGGACTTCTGAAGATCGAAACAACGAAGGAATTCGGCGAATCCACGGTATCGAAAATCCTGGAGATGATTGAAAACTCCAGCATGAAGAAGGCGAAAGCCGAACACTTCATCACGAAATTCGCACGGTACTATACACCGGCTGTCTGCATCAGCGCCTTGGTTTTAGGCGTCGCGGTGCCTCTTTTCATCGGATTGGTTACCGGCCGTTACGAGTTTTCCGTCTGGGTGCACAGAGCCCTTACGTTTCTTGTCATCAGTTGTCCCTGCGCGCTGGTCGTCAGCATACCTCTGAGTTTCTTCGGAGGCATCGGCGGCGCCAGCCATAAAGGAATCCTGGTGAAAGGAGCGAATTATCTCGAAGCGCTCGCGAATACGGAGATCATGGTATTTGATAAAACCGGAACGCTTACCAAAGGAGTCTTCGAAGTAACGTCTGCAGATCCGGAAAAGGGCGTCACGGAAGAAGAATTATTCTATCTTGCGGCCATGGCGGAACGTTTCAGTTCGCATCCGATTGCCTACAGCATCCGCAAAG
>CACZNO010000199.1 GCA_902782505.1 uncultured Erysipelotrichaceae bacterium
ATCACTTTGAAGAACGCAGCGAGTTTCATTTCAAGGAGCTTATTCCGTTTTCCAGCGACAAAAAATACAGCGGCGTCATCTTTGAGGAAGGCACCTGGTATATGGGCGCGGCGGAATACCTTCTGGAAAAACCGGATCCCAAGCGCTATGCGGAAGTGTTGAAAATCAGTCTGAACGGAAACCGGGTTCTGGCGATCGTGGAAGAAAAAGACGGACAAAGGACCTGGATCGGGTCGGTGATCCTGTCGGATACGATCCGCACATCCTTGCGCGGTACACTGGAAAATCTGCGCGCGCAGGGCGTGAATTTTGCGGTACTTTCGGGAGATAACGCGGATACGGTGTCCTATATCGCGTCCAAGGCGGGAATCCCGGGGGCTATGAACCGCTGCGATATGTCCAAGGAACGGGAAAGAGGATACGGGAATCTCATAAACGAATACACGGTGTTCGGAAGAGTCACACCGGCGGATAAGGCAAGCCTGATCAAGGAATGGAAAAAGGCGGGAAAGACCGTCGCGATGTTCGGAGACGGCATCAACGATCTTCCGGCGCTTCGGGCATCGGATTGCGGCATCGCGATGATCGACGGCGCCAAGGCGACAAGACAGGCAGCGGACGCGGTACTCATGAAAAACGATTTCGCGGTGATCCTGGACGCGGTTACGGAAGGCAAACGCGTCATCAACAATATCACCGCCTCCGCGTCGTTATATCTGATCAAGACGATGTGGTCGTTCTTGTTTCTGGCGGGAATGCTGGTGCTTCCGTTACGGTATCCGTTTGAACCCGTGCAGTTATCGTTTATCTCGGGGTTCTTTGTCGGATTCCCCACGTTTGTGCTGGCGTCGTTCGGAAAAAATACGCTGGAGAGAATCGAACCCTTCATGCCTTCCGTCATCAAGCGCACCTTGCCCGGGGCTTTGGCGGTGACGCTGACGCTTTTGGTGATTCCTGTTGTCGGAAGGAATCTCGGAATGGACGAAAAAATGATCACCTCGGCTTTGTATCTTCTGACTGCCTGGAATTATCTCTGCGTACTGCTGGATGCGTTTAAGCCGCTCAGTTTGTTCAAAGGAGTATTGCTGGGAGGAATCACGGGATGTTTCCTTGCCGCGACCGTAATCTTCCGTTCTCTTCTGAATGTGTCTTTGATGTTTACCGTCAAGCCGTTTTCAATTCTTCTTGCGGTATCGGCGGTTATTCTGTTTGTCCTGCAGAAGGTCATTCAGACCGTAACGGGTTACGTGCTGGTAAAACGGAAATACTTGTAAAGTGTTCAAGATCGGATGCGTGTGGTATAATAGCGTCATGAAGAAATTTTTACGGATCGTCCTCCCGGCCTTCGCCGTCTTATGTCTGACGGTTCTCGGCGCATGCAGGGGAGTGGAAGAAATAGACTCGGATGAAGAACGGGTCATTAAATACGAAACCTATCTGGCCGCGATCGAATCCAACGATTCGTTTGTTTCGGAGTCGGATTATTTTGATATTACCGGCGTCATGAATGTCGGTCCGGACGGCGGGTACCGGTATGATGTGCTGATCGATCATCCCCGGATCGCGATGTACGACGTACGGATTCTGTGCGTGCCGCGTGACGCGACCGGAACCCTGCAGACCAAGGATCTCTGCCCGTCCGCCGGCATATTGGAAAAGGAATCCTACAATCTGATTCCGTATCAGATCAATAAAGAGAAGGGGTACCCGGCCGGGGTCGTAGTATCGGGATTATATGAACAGGATGCGGTGACCCTGGAGATTATCGTCGTCTGGAACGGATACGCAAGACTTGCGGAAAACCGGCAGTTTTTGGAATTGTCGCTGAAATATACCGAACCGGAGCCGGAACCGGCACCGGAACCCACACCGGAGAGTTAGCGCATGAACAATGAAAAGATCGAAAAGCGCCGGCAATCGATAATTTACGGTGCCCTGACGGGATCGCTGGGCATTTTTATTTGTAAATTCTTAGGCTTGATCTATGTTACGCCGTTTGACGCCATGGCGGGCAATGATCTGGTCTTTTATTCGGATTCCTATATTATTTATGAATTCTTATGGTCCTTATCGACTTCGGGAATTCCGTACGCGATCAGCGCATTGGTGGCGAAGTATCTGATCACGGAGGATTACGAACTGGCGCTGCGGGTGCGTAAGTTATCGCAGCGGGCGTTGTTCGTAATCGGTATTCTGATCAGTATCGGGGTGGTTCTTTTCTCCGGACTGATCGTGAAAATCGACGCGGGGGACCAGCCTCTGGAATACCAGATGAAATTGCGGACCTGTCTGATTCTTTTGTCCGGCGCGTGTTTTTCGGTGCCGATGTTAAGCGGCTACCGGGCGTTCTATCAGGGCCTTCGCCGGTTTGAAATCTATTCGATTTCCCAGGTCCTCGAACAGGTCGTACGGATCTGTTTCCTGCTCGGAGGCGGGGCGATCGCAGTATATGTGCTG
>CACZNO010000200.1 GCA_902782505.1 uncultured Erysipelotrichaceae bacterium
TCACTCTGGATATTCTGACCAGAGGTCCGCTTTGGGACCGCGGGATCGATTACCGTTCGGGGACCGGGCACGGCGTCGGGTATCTTCTGAACGTGCATGAAGCTCCCAACGGATTCCGATGGAAGATCGTACCGGAACAGTATGATTCCTGTGTACTGGAAGCCGGTATGGTCACGACCGACGAACCGGGCGTCTATATCGAGGGCTCGCACGGGATCCGGATCGAAAACGAACTGGTTTGCCGCAAGCGCGAAGAAAACGAATACGGGCAGTTCATGGACTTCGAAATCATCACCCTCGCACCGATTGACCGTAAAGGAATCGATCCGAAATACCTGACCGACGAAGAACTGACGTTCTTGAACCGGTACCACGCGGCGGTTTACCGCAAACTGGAAAAATATCTGACGAAGGAAGAGAAAGCGTGGCTGAAGAAGGAGACTGCGCCGATTCAAAGGAGATAGGAATGAGAAGACTACTGCTGGAAGGAGGAGGACAGCGTTCAATCTTTACGGTCGGGGTGCTGGACTGCTTCATGGACGAAGGAATCAGCTTTGATGAGATCTACGGCATTTCCGCCGGCGCTTTGACCGCGTCTTCGTACGTTTCCGGCGACCGCGGAAGAGCTTTGAAACAGATGGAAATGTTTACCGGCGACAAGAACTACATCAGTATCCGCAACCGGTTCAAAACCGGGTCGGTCTTCAACTGGGAGTATATTCTGAAAAAGATTCCGGATGAATTGCTGCCGATGAATTACGAGGCGTTCCGTCAGAATCCGACGAAGCTGTTCGCGGGTGCGTACGAATGCGAAACCGGCCGTACGGTCTATTTCCCGGTGAAGGATCTGGAAGGAGACTTTGAAAAGAAGGTTCTGCAGGCGACCGCGTCGCTTCCGTATTTTTCCGAAATCGTTTCGATCGGCGAGTATCATTACATGGACGGAGGAATCGGGGATTCGTTCGCGTTAAGCGCGTTCAGGGATGACGGGGCGAAGACGCTGCTGGTGGAAACCCAGGATCCGACGTTTGAAAAAGAGGAGACCCGCAGAATGTTCCCGTCCGATATCTATTACCGGAAATATCCGCATCTCGTGCACGATTATGCCGCGCGTCCCGCCAATTACAACAACGACCGCATCAAGGCGAAGCAATTGGAAAAGGAAGGAAAACTGCTGATTCTGGAACCGGCGAATCCGGTGGAAGTATCCAAGACCGAAAGCGACATCCAGAAGCTGAAGGATCTTTACGAAGAGGGATACCGGTGTGCCGAAGAAAAGATGCCGGAGATCCGGAAATACCTTGAAATATGAAGAAGGCATCGATGCCTTCTTTTGAGTTTTCCCATAATTCTGTATAATAAAAAGAGACAGAGGATAAAACTATGAAAAAAGTGATCTGTGTAGTGGAAGACGAAAAAGATCTTTGCGAATTGGTAAAAAGTTATCTGGAAAAAGAAGGATACGAAGTGCGCGCGTATTACACTTATGAGTCCGCGTATGAACATACGGAAGACGACGACGTGCACTTATGGCTTTTGGATATCATGCTGGATGAAAAGAGCGGATTTGACCTTCTCGAAGCCATTCGCCGTCATTCCAAGGATGTGCCGATCGTTTTCATGAGCGCCAGAGACAAGGAATTCGACCGGATCATCGGGCTCGAAAAAGGCAGCGACGACTACATCACCAAGCCTTTCAGCATGAAAGAAATGGTGCTGCGCGTCAACAACGTCATCAAGCGCACCTACCGCGACGACCTCAAGATCCTGGTCGACGGTTACGAAATCGACGATTCCCAGCGGAAAGTCTTCAAGGACGGGGAACCGATCGCGGTGACGACGCTGGAATACGATCTTCTGATTCTGTTTGTCAAAAATAAAGGAAAGCCGTTTACCCGCGACCAGATCCTGATGCGGGTATGGGGCACCGACTACTTCGGATCCAACCGCGTCGTGGATGACACGTTACGCCGGTTACGCAGAAAGATGCCGGATCTGAACATACATACGATTTACCGTTACGGATACAGGCTGGATTAATGTCGAATCAACCCACGAAGAAACCGCGTTCCATTCGCCGCTGGCTGGATAATATGACTCTGGGCCAGCAATTGATCTCCATCATCAGCGTCATGTTTATATCGCTGGGGGTCTTTTATATTGTCTATTTAAGGGCCAACATCAACGCGATCACGCTGAATGAAAGCTATACTCTTCTGGAGCGGTTTCAGAACCAGTTGATTCGTGAATATGAAAAAGATCCGGGGATGCTGCTGGAAAACACCTGGACCGATCCGGATATTTCCCATCTGATTTTCAAAGATAAAGAGCCGTATCTCTATCTCGGAATATATGAACCCACGGACAACTACCGTCAGCTGTACGATCTGGCCGTGGAGGTAACCTCGGAGGATCACCGCGGCGTCTTTAAGGTCGGAGAGGAATCCTGCCATTATGTCTGGAAAGCGGCGGATGATCATACGGATGTCCTGACGTTTCATTCCGCCAGAACCAGCACGGAATTGTACAGTTCCATCGTCAACAACATCTCCAACATTTCTTCGCTGGTGTTTTTGACGATTTTGGTCGTCATGGTCTATTGGGTCATGACGCTGATTCATCCCCTGAACCAGATCAAGAATTATCTGGACAAAGTACGGAAAGGGGAGGACGCGGCATTGAAGATCACCCGGGCGGATGAAATCGGGGATGTCGCGGAAGCCGTCATGTCCATGCAGGAGGAAATCAAGCACCAGGAAGCGGTCAAGGAAGAAATGATCCATAACATTTCCCACGACTTGAAAACGCCGATCGCGACGATCAAATCGTATGCCGAGAGTATCAAGGACGGCATTTATCCCTACGGTTCCCTGGACAGTTCCGTGGATGTCATCATTGAAAACGCAGACCGTCTGGAAGCCAAAGTACACAGTCTTCTGTTCTTAAA
>CACZNO010000201.1 GCA_902782505.1 uncultured Erysipelotrichaceae bacterium
AACAGTTCCCCGAACATGCCGATCATGAAGATCAGGTCAAAGTTTCCGGTGGCCGGACCCAATGCGGAGAACGCGAACATCAACAATCCCGAAAGGAACAACGCCGGTGTTTTCTGTTTCAGCCAGACGAAGATTCCTCCCAGAATCAAAGGCACCACGGTTCCGTACGACAAAATGCGCAGGAAGGTATCGGCGAACTTCGAAGTCGTTTCCGCAGAAAGACAGCGGGTAATGCCGGCAACATGCGAAATCTCCAGTTTTGTCAGAATACCGCAAACCGCGCCGACGATCATGATAACAGCCGTTACCGCATAAACGATGGTCCTGACATTCTTTTTGAAATTCAAAGCTTCCGCGCAGATCGGCAATAACAACGGTATCATGCATCCATGGAAAATAAACCTAAACTGGCTGAGGATCCGCAGCAATCCTTCCGGAAGACGGGAACCGATGGCTAAGACAAACGCGTCATAACAAAGCGCCAACGAAATGAGCGCCATCCATAACGTGACCTTCCTGTTCGATTTCCGGTAACGCACAAATAACAGGATTCCGAACAGCAATTCCAATGCGCATAAAACGGACACGATCAAAGGTCCATGATTCAACAAAAAATCTCGCATACTATATACCTCTGCCCTAATGATAGCGAAGAAACCGGTTCCTGAACAGTTCAATTTGAGTTTCCTGCGGGAATCTGTTAGACTCGGGTTATGAAACGCAAATATTTCTTTTTTGACATTGACGGTACGATTACCGTAAGAGAGACCGGCGAGCCGG
Source organism: uncultured Erysipelotrichaceae bacterium (assembly GCA_902782505.1). Taxonomy (GTDB): domain Bacteria; phylum Bacillota_I; class Bacilli_A; order Erysipelotrichales; family Erysipelotrichaceae; genus RUG11872. The sequence goes on from CACZNO010000201.1 coordinate 781, forward strand.
TGCCTTCGGCAGTGCGCGCGATCCACAAAGTGGAAGAAGCCGGTCATTTCGTCGCGATCGCGACCGGACGCGCGCAGTATAAGGCCCGGCCGTTCATGGAAAGAATCGGCATGAAAAACATGGTCTGTAACGGCGGTGCGGGAATCGTCGTGGATTCCGTGCTGGTTGACAATAAGCCGCTGGACCTGGAACGCTCCAAAATCGTCGCCCGGCAGGCGGAAGCTTTAGGGTACGGAATTCTGTTCGCCATTGACGATTCGATCCGCGTCTACGCCAAGGATGACCTTTTCATCCGTCAGTGCGGAGAGCGCAAGGAGCCGACGGAATATCATTTTGATCCGGATTTCGACTTTGAAAAACTGCCGGAGATCTACAAGATGTATGTCTCGATCCCGATGGAAAAAGAAGAAGAGCTGACTTCCAGGAAAGACCTCGGTCATCTGCGGTTCGTAAAGGAATATCTGATGTTCCAGCACGATGACAAGAAAGCCGGCATCTTGCGGATGATGGAATACCTGCACGGCGATCCCAAGGAAGTCGTCGTATTCGGCGACGATACGAACGATCTGGTGATGTTCGATCCGATGTGGACCAGCGTCGCGATGGGAAACGGTTCCCAAGAGCTGAAAAACCGTGCGGATTACATCGCGCCGAAGAACGTGGACGACGGCATCTGGAAGACCATGGAACACTTCGGCTGGTTTGAAAAAGTGACAGAATAGTGGATTTCCCCCGGAAATCCCTTTTTTATGACGACAATTCCCCCCAACCGTCGTCCAAAGGATGTACCCGGGCATTTTATACCGTATAATACGATTGGAAGGAGGACTCCGCCCATGAGTGAAGAAAACAAAGTTTCCGAATCGAATGAAGCTACCGTGAAAGCGGCAGAAGACATCGTCGCGGGAGCCTTGAAGAAAACAAGCCGGCAGAACTTCAAGGGGATACGCGGGTTCTTCAAGGGATTGTTTACCGGCATCATTGTCGGCGCGATCCTGATGTCGTGTATTTCGCACTTTGCGAAAGTAACGCTGTTTGGAAAAATCAACGAAGGCAAAGATAAAGTGGATCAGGTGATCGACTCCACTCTGTTCGGATACACCGCTGCGGATTACGAGGACGCCATCCTGGGAGAAGCCACCGAGCACCAGGAACTGGTGGTCATGGAACAACCGCTGGATATCGCCACGACCATCACCAAAGCCGGTTTGGGAAATCTGGAGATTTTCAGCAAAACCAAGACCGTCACCTATTACGGAAAAGGCGTGTATTCCGTCAATCTCGCAGGATTCAGAGTATCGGACATCTCGGTCGACAACAACACCCGCACCGTCGTAATGACCATTCCGCACGCTGCCTTGCAGTATGTACTGCCGGAACTGGACAAAACCGAATTTGAAGACACCGAGCGGGGATTCTTAGCTTTCGGAGATATCAAGCTGACGGCGGAACAGCACAACCAGATTGAAACCTCCATCATGAAGGCCATGCGGGAACGGTTGGAAGATCACGACCTCTATGAAGAGGCCGACCGCTTCGCGCAGATGAAAGTCTGGGATGTGTTCCAGCCGATCATCTCGGAAATCTCTCCGGGATACCGTCTGGTCACGGTATTCAAAAACTGATTTCGAAATCACGGAAAATCCGGGAATCACATCCCGGATTTTCTTATCCGCAGGACATGGTATAATGAGATTACCGACGACAGGAGGAAACATCATGAAAAAACTGGCCGCATGGATTTTTGCCGTACTGTTGTGCGTCATGCCTTCCCAAAAGATTTTCGCGAACTCCGCGATCAAACACTGGACGGGTTCTTCCGGTTCCGGTGTGATTTCCGCGGATGAAAACTGTCCGGTCGTTGTAACACACGAAGATCTGACCATTCATACCGCGACCGGAAGCCTTGGGCCTTACGCCGTGACGGAGGCCTATGACGCTTACGCGGAAGCTTCGTATACGCTTTATAATCCAACCGACATGGACATTAATGCACGGCTGGTGTTCCCCTTCGGCATTGTTCCGGATTACGCGCCGCATACGGAAGATGACTCCTATCTTCTGAAAGA
>CACZNO010000202.1 GCA_902782505.1 uncultured Erysipelotrichaceae bacterium
GGCGCGGCGCATACCGTGGGCATGCAGGAATGGATCAACCGGGATTACGACATCGCGGAACTGGATACGGTTCCTCCGAAGCGTCATACCGGAAAGATCATCTTATGGACCCTGATTGCGTTATTGGCGGGTTTGGTGATCTACACCTGTATCAAAAACCCGGAGATGGGCAAGGCGGAGATCATCAACTGGATTTTGTGGCACGGGATCCTGAGCGCAGCGGGATGCGCGCTTTGCATGGCGCATCCGCTCACCATCCTGACCGGATTTCTGGCAGCGCCGCTATCTTCGCTGAGTCCGATGCTCGCAGCCGGATGGTTCGCCGGCATGACGGAAGCGACGTTACGGAAGCCGACAGTAAAGGACTTTGAAAGCCTGCCGGAAGATGTAAATTCTCTGCGGGGATTCTTCCGCAACAAGGTCACGAAAATCATGATGATCGTCATTTTGTCGAACATCGGAAGCTCCGCGGCGACATTATTTATGGGGATTGACATCGTAAAGACTTTCCTCGATTTGTTCCGGTAAGGAACGTGTGCTATAATTTTGTGGCATACAGGAGGTTTGGATGAATTACTTAACCTTAGTACAAATCCTTCAGGCATTACGCATGGTCCTGGATATCATCATCGTATGGATCCTGCTTTATTATGTGATCCGCATTGTCCGCAGCAATACCCGTACCGTGCAGATCTTCAAAGGGATTTTCTTTATCATCATCGTACAGGCCGCCGCGAAATACTTCGGCTTTGATACGCTGGCATATCTGACCGACAATATCGTGAACTGGGGATTCCTGGCGCTGATCATCATCTTCCAGCCGGAAATCCGTTCGATTCTGGAAAAAGTCGGCAAATCCAATGTCTTTAACCGGATGAACACCTTGTCCGGAAGTGAAAAGGAAGACCTGGTGCAGGCGCTGATGGACGCCGCCAGCAACCTCGCGGAATCCAAGACCGGCGCCTTGATCACCATCGAACAGACGACCTCGTTATCCGAATACGCCAAGACCGGCGTCCATATGAACTCGGAAGTGAGCGCGGAATTACTGTGCTCGATTTTCCAGACAACGACGCCGTTACACGACGGAGCGGTCATTATTCAGGGCGACCGTATTTCGAGCGCGTCCGTCTATTTCCCGCCGACGCAGCTGGATCTTCCGAGCCGGTACGGTGCGCGTCACCGCGCGGCCATCGGTATTTCGGAAATCTCTGACGCCATCACGATCGTCGTGTCCGAAGAAACCGGACGTGTGGCGATTGCCGAACAGGGAAAACTGATTAAGATGAACGAAAAGAAACTGCGCGCGTATCTGTACCGGGTCATTTTGAACCGGGATACGGTCGCGGATGAAATGGTTTCCAGCGTCGGTTCGGAATCGGTATCGATCGACTCGCTGTTCAAAAAGGAAATGAACGCGGCGGAAGAAGAACTGAAGATGCAGAAGACGCAGGAACTGAGCAAAACCGAACTGGCGAAGTCCAACGCCGCGCCGGGGCATACTTCGGTCGTGATCGTGGATGAAACCGAAGACGATCCCGATGATACGGCGCCGGTGGTGCATGTCGCGGAAATGAAGACCTTCGGAAAGGCGGATTTCCATTCGGATCTTTCGGTTCCGGCAGTACGCACGGAAAACGCTCCGGCGGAAGAGGAAGAAGAGGACGAACCGTTCGCCGAACCGAAAGAAAAACGCGGGTTGTTCCAGTTCTTACGCCGGGATAAGAAGACCCAGGTGGAAAAAGCGGTGACGGAAGTCGCCAAGGACTATACGACCCAGCAGCTGAAACTGAAGGAAATCGAAGAAGCCAACGAAAAACTGGAACAGGAACGTCAGAAGACGCTGTCCCAGACCAAGAAAATCACGGTTCCGGTCGTGAAGAATGAGAAAACAACTACTGTCAAGAACATTCCGGTCGTGGAACTGCCGAAGGAAAACACCGGGGAAACCCCGGCTGTGACGCCGAAGATCCAACAGGTCAAGATCGCCAAGGTAGAGATTCCGAAGCGGCAGGAAGTCGAAATCACGGATCTTCCTCCGGTCAAACCGATCGAGATCACCCAGGTACAGCGCCGCACCGGCACGCCGAAGGTGACCGTGTTCGAGACGGAAGAAAAGGACGGAAAGGAGGACGAGAACCATGGCGGCTAACAAGAATGAAGACGCGGGTAAGGTCCGCAAGACCCGTTCCCGTCCGTTACGCAAGGACTCCGACAAGAAACTGGAAATCGCCGAGAGTATCGCCCGGAATTCGCAAAGGGTGGAGAAGACGTACGCGCGGATGGAAAACTCCGTCGTGCATTTCTTCCATTGGATCTCGACGATCATCGACCGGTTCCTGTTCAGTACGAAATTCGGAAAATTCGCGGCGTTATTACTGGCGATCGTCTTATACTTCGCCGTCAACAGCGACGTGGCTTCCAACAATATTATCGCGACTTCCAGCGGCACCCGTTTCAACAACGTGCCGGTGCAGGTCATTGTCAACTCGGATGCGTATGAAGTCGTCGGCGTTCCGACAGCGGTCAACTGCACGGTTTTGGGCGAAGCAGCGGATATTCAGCTGATCCGCACCCAGAACAACTACAAAGTCACCGCGGATCTGACCGGCTTGACCGAAGGGACCCACTCCGTCACATTGAAACCGGTGGACTTCTCCAACCGTCTGACCGTGACGGTGGATCCGACCAACGTCATCGTGGAAATCAAGAAGAAGACGACCCAGCGGTTCCGTGTTACCAGTCAGTACATCAACACCAACGCCATGGACAACGTGTATTCCTTAAGCGCCAATCCGGTGCTGGATACGACGGAAGTCATGGTAAGAGCCAGTGAAGATACGATCGTCAAGGTCGGTTACGTGAAAGCCCTGATCGACGTGACCGGGGTCACCCAGAACTTTGAAACCACCGCGAAAGTCGTTGCGTACGACCAGAACGGCAACATGATGAACGTGGACATCTTCCCTTCGACGGTCACCGCCAGCGTGGAAGTAACGTCCCCGCAGAAAGAAGTTCCGATCAAGATCGAACCGATCGGGGAAATTCCGGACAACAACGCGATCGATCAGATCACGCTGGATCATTCCACGGTAACGGTCTATGCGCCGGAAAGCGTGCTGAATGAAATTGATTCGATCATCGTGGAAATTGACGCGACCAAGATCAACAAGGATTCCAGCTGGACGTACGCAATCAGCCTGCCTTCGGGCGTCAACAGCTTAAGCGTCACCAAGGTCAACATCGACGTACGCATCGGAGAAGCCGTGACCAAGGTCATCGGAGCGGTACCGGTGGAATACCGCAACAACACGAACAACTACCACCTCGAGGGCATCAGCGCCGAGGATACGTTCCAGTCCGTAACGGTTATCGGAACGGAATCCAATATCGCGGATATCACCGCCTCCAACATCAAGGTCTATGTCGACATGGCCGGCGTGGAACCGGGCAAGGACGTCGTCCTGCCGATCACGGTGGAAGGTGAAAACGATCTGGTCAAGTACATTCTGACCAGCGGCGTCAATACGATGACCGCGGACGTTGTCGAATAATCAAAAAACCCGCATGGATCAACGATGCGGGTTTTCGTTTGGAAAATCAGGGAATTCTTCCGGATCATGTCCCTCGTGCACCAGCAGGTACGCTTTTTTCTCCAATCCGTACCGGTAACCGGTAAGGCGTCCGTTTTGTCCGATCACACGGTGACACGGCACCAAAACCGCCAGAGGATTGGCGCGTATGGCCTGACCTACAGCTTGGTAAGCGGGGTGTGCGGGAGAGATTTTTTCCGCAATTTCCTTGTAGGTGCGGATTTCCCCGTAGGGAATTTTCCGTAATTCGTCCCAGACCTTTTTCTGAAACGGTGTCCCTTCCATGCGTACAGGTACATCCGACAGGGAAGGCTGTTCTCCGCGGAAGTAACGCGCAAGAAAAGATAATCCCTGTTCCAAAACCGGATCATTCCGGGTCATAGCCGGCAAGGGTTCCCCCGGGGTCACGAACGAAACCGTTTGAATGTAACCGTTTACAGAACCCAGGAGAAGTTTCCCTGCGGGGCATGGATAAATGGCGTATTTCATACAATAAATATAATGCGAAATACCCACATTTGAAACGGAATAGTATAAAATTAGTACAGAATACAGGAGGTTTCCTATGGAAGAATATCTCGATAACATCTGTCCGATCTGCGGAAACGAACGAACGCTTTTCGGCAACCGGCAGGCTAAAGACGGCATCATCTGCCGTAACTGCGCAAAGAAACTTTCCCCCTGGCTTTCGGAGGAAGACATCGCGGAAATAACCGTGGAAGAACTGAAAAAGCACATTGCGTACCGGGAAGAAAATCTGGAGAAACTGGATCAGTTTACCGAAACGGAAAACACCGGCGCCTATGAAAAACTGTCTTTTGATAAGGAACACGGCTGGATCATCTTTTCCAAGCGCAACAATCTCAAGAAGGAAAACCCCGATCTGATCCCGGTTTCCGCCATCGGAAAATCGTACCGTTCCGTAAGACGTCAGGCGGAAGGCAACGGTCTGGTCAATGTTTACTATACCGTGGAAGTGGATTCCCCGTATTTCAGGAAAGTGGATTTCCGTGTGAATCCGTTCCCGGGTATCCGCAAACTCAGCGGAGAGTACAACCGGGCGCTGGAAGAAACCAAGGCATACGACGCGTTCCTGCAGAAGATCCGTCAGGAAAACCCCGGGGAGGAAGAACCTCTGATCCGTTACGAAGAGTACGATTATTACGACGATTAAGGAGGCGCACATGTTCGAAAAAGGAAGAGATAAAAACAAGGTGGAAGGTCAGGGAATCATCCGCCGCAGAGGGGAAGGCTTGGGCACCGGCAAGGTCGGAAACGAAAACGCCGGCAAGACCATTTCGAACCTGAACAATAACATCCGGCAAAAGCCGGGAAACGCACTCGGAGGACTCTTCGGAATTTTGAAGAGAGACAGGAACCATTCCGGAAAGGACAGCGGTTCCTCGGAATAGAAGGAGGCTTAGCATGGATAATCAAGGCAGAGAAAAAAATAAAGTCAGCGGAAAGGGTACCGTTCAGCGCCGGGGAGAAGGTTTAGGTACCGGTAAAGTCGGGAACTCCAACGCCGGCAAGGTAATCGGGACAGTGATGAAAACAGCCCATAAGGGCGGCGGCGGACAGGTATCCCCGCGCACCGTCCGCAGCGTTTCCCGTATGGGAGGCGGACTTCCGTTTATTCTGGTAGTCCTCGTATTGGTAGGCTCGTTATTGTTCGGGTTAATGCGGGGATGCGGGGAAAAACCCGAACCGACGCCGGTTGATCCGACACCGGTTGATCCGACCAGAGATCCGTACTGGGGCTTCTTCAACCCGCAGTCAACAAC
>CACZNO010000203.1 GCA_902782505.1 uncultured Erysipelotrichaceae bacterium
CGCGGTTGCGCATACGTAAGATTTTCTGTAAGCGCGGAGTGCGTAAATCCAGGTACCGGAATTTCAATTTGGTATCTTCCAAAGTATCTGCTTCGTCCGATACGATGATCGGCGTAGTTTCTGCGCGGTTAATGATGTTTACTTCCTTGACCAGAACTTCGACTTCACCGGTTTCCAGTTTCGGATTCGGCACGCCTTTTTTCGCGACGGTGCCGCTTACCTGCAGGATGTATTCCGTGCGTACATCTTTGATTTTATCCGCCATCGTTTCATCAAAGGTGATCTGTACGATGCCGGTATGGTCTCTTAAATCAATAAAGACCAGGGAGCCGAGGTTTCTTCTTTTGGCCACCCATCCGATCAGTGTCACTTCTTTTCCGACATCGGATAAGCGCAAGGTTCCGTTATAAACTGTTCTCTTCATTTTCTTCCTCCATGATGCGATCCAGCGCATCCGCAAATTCGTCCAGGGATACCGTGATCTGTTCCTTGGTACGGTTGTTTTTGATGTTGATCTTGTTATCTGCCAGTTCACTTTCGCCGATGATCACGGCAACTTTGGCGCCGCTGCGTTCCACGGTCTTGAATTGGGATTTCAGGGATCGGGACGCATAATTGAAATCCGTAATGTATCCTAACGCGCGGCATTCCGTGGCGATTTCCAACGGTTTGGTGCCGACGTTTCCAAGACTCATGACATAGACTTCGGTTTTCGGCATTTCATCCAGTTTCGTACCTTCATCTTCCGCCAGCATGATCAGCCGTTCCATGCCCATCGCAAATCCGAATCCCGATACATCCGGGCCGCCGAAATACGATACCAGTCCGTCATAGCGCCCGCCGGCGAAGACGGTCGCCTGCGCTCCGGCATTCCCGGTGATATTTTCCACTTCAAAGACAGTGTCGGTGTAATAATCCAGTCCCCGGACCAGTTTCGGATCGATTACATACGGGATCTCCAGCGCATCCAGGCAATCCAGCACTTCTTTGAAATAGGCTTTGCTGGGTTCATTCAGCGAATCACTGATCAGCGGTACATCCTTCATGACCGGATGATCCGCATCGACCTTGCAGTCTAAGATCCGTAACGGATTCTGTTCCAGACGTCTTTGACAATCCGTGCAGAGTTCGTGGATATGCGGGCGGAAATACGCTGCGAGTTTTTCCCGGTAATTCTTCCTTGATTCATCATCTCCTAAGGAATTGATACGCACGCGGACATTTTTCAGTCCCAGAGCCTTGATCATGGAATAGCCAAGCGCAATTCCCTCTGCGTCCAGCATCGGACTCTTTGCGCCGATACTCTCGATTCCGAATTGTTCGAACTGACGGTATCTTCCTTTCTGGGGATGTTCATGACGGAACATCGGTCCGTAGTAATACATTTTGACCGGCTGATCCGCCAATGCATAATACTTGTTCTGCACGTAGCTGCGAACCACCCCGGCGGTTCCTTCCGGACGAAGCGTGAAGGAATCTTTCCCGTTCATTGAGAACGTGTACATCTCCTTGTTGACCATGTCCGAGGAATCGTTTTCCCGCTTGAAGACGCCCGTATCCTCGAAGATCGGTGTACGGATTTCTTCATAGCCGTAGAAATGCGCGATGCTCTCCAGAATACCTTCGAGCTGCTGGTATTTCGCGGCCATATCCGGTCTTACGTCATAGGTTCCCTTGGGGTTCTGATAACTTTTCATATGCACCTCCGAAAAATAATAAAAGCGTCCGTCTAAGGACGCTTGCGATAGCGCGGTACCACCTTAGTTTGCCGCTTTCACGGCACAACTTTGCTTCCTTAACGCGGAATACGGTTCTTTCTACTGCTATTTCAAAAGAACTCCTCACGGATGTCTTTCGCCGGTTTTCAGGTCCGCCTTGCACCACTTCAGCTTTCTCTTTCCCGTAGTTCCGCCGATTTTCCGTTTCATCGGATATGTGGATATTCTAACACTTTTCCCGTCTTTTTCAAACGGTTTATATCTTCCTTCTGCCAAAAACTGTATCTCCCCTTTTGGTTTTCTGTCATAATGTAGAAAAAGGAGAATACTATGTCCAGAAAACTCATTGCCTATTTTTCCCCGGGTATCGGAGAAACTGCGGAAACTGCGAAGAATCTTGCCGAAATCCTTCGCGCCGACCTTTATGAAATCAAAGCTCTTGAACCCTATACCAAAGAAGATCTCGATTGGGAACATCCTTATTCCCGCAATGTCCTGGAGAAGCAGGATAAATACTGCCGTCCCGCGATTGCCGGCGATTTACCGGATCTTACAGACTACGATACCGTTTTCCTGGGTTTTCCGATCTGGTGGAATACCGCGCCGAAAATCATTTTGACTTTCGCGGAATCCCTCGATTTCGAAGGCAAGACAGTCATTCCCTTCGCGACATCCAAAGGAAGCGGTATGGGTTCCAGTTCCCAGGATATCCGTGAAGCGATCATCGGTAATGCCGTTGTGACGGAAGGAATGCTTCTGAACGGATACATCAGTCCCTTCAAAATCAAGAACTGGCTGAACAGCCTTGGAATCGAATAAAAAAGATTGCGGATGCCGCAATCTTATTTCTTGTTCCGGTGATTAGTCCACGTCCAGGAACCGCATGGTGTTGGTATCGCCGTGTCCGGCATGCCAGCCGGATACCATGATCATCGTGGAATCTTTCGGAAGACCCATACGATGCGCGATACGCTGTGCGGTATTATCGTAGAGATCCGCGTCGGTGATATCGAAATCAAGCTCCGGATACACGCCCCAGTAGATGGACATCTTGCGGGCTGTACGGGTGGAATTCGTCGCCGCAATCAACGGCAGCATCGGGCGGAAACGGCACATACGTTTCGGCGTGCCGCCGGTTTCCGTAAATGCCATGACGCAGGAAACATTGTCCAGCGTAAGGCACGATTCCGCAATCGCAATACCGATCGCTTCGTTTTTCGTGCGGGAAGTCAGATAACTGGTCGCGTTGATATAGTGACGGTAGTCGATCATGTTTTCCGCACGTTCCGCAATATCCGCCATGGTTTCCACCGCTTCTACCGGGTATTCGCCGGCAGCGGTTTCACCCGACAGCATAATCGCATCCGAACCGTCTAATACCGCGTTGGCTACGTCGCTTGCTTCCGCACGCGTCGGACGCGGGTTGTGCATCATCGATTCCAGCATATGCGTCGCGGTGATGACCGGTTTGCCGACATAGTTACAGCGCTGGATAATGGATTTCTGGTACATCGGGACAGCGGAGAACGATACTTCAACGCCTAAGTCGCCGCGTGCCACCATGACGCCGTCCGCGACTTTCAGGATCTCATCGAGATTGTCAAATCCTTCCTGGTTTTCGATCTTGGCGATGATTTCCACGTTGTAATTCTGTTCCTGATGTACGAGTTCCCGGATCTGACGGACATCGTCGGCCCGGCGGACAAAACTCGCGAAGATGAAGTCAACGTCGTTTTTCGCAGCGAAACGGATATCCTTGGCGTCTTTTTCCGAGATGAACGGCATCGTCAGTTTCGCTCCCGGAACGTTGGCGGATTTTCTCGTTTTCAGGATCCCGCTGTTGCGGATCCGGCACTTAATGTCGCCGTTTTCCAGTTTTTCCAATACTTCCATGGACATCTTGCCGTCATCCATCAGGATCCGGCTTCCGATTTCCACGTCATTGAATAATTCCGGGCACTGGATCTGGAATCCTTCTTTCGAGCCCATGATGTTTTCCTTTGTAACGGTTACGATATCACCCTTGGTGAATTCGACGCCGTCTCCCATGTCTCCCAAACGGATTTCCGGACCTTTGGTGTCTACCGCGATTCCGACCTGTGTTCCGA
>CACZNO010000204.1 GCA_902782505.1 uncultured Erysipelotrichaceae bacterium
CACCCCAAAGACCGGTTTTAACGCATAGCCGGCTTCTTCTTCATACCGCGCCAAATCCGTGATTTCCTCGACGGAATCCACAAACCCGATCACATCCTTGTTGCGCAGGGGCACATAAACCCGCATACCCCGTTCCAGATCAAAACCGCCGGACAGATAGGAAAACGTCTGGTCCAGTGCGGCGTTGGGAAATTCCAGATAAATATGCGCAATCTTCATACGGTCATTCTATCACAAAAAAACCGGCTGTGCCGGTTTTGGGTCTACATATGCGCTTCTATAATGGCACTGACGATACGGGCCGCCAGGTCTACGTTGTCGTTACAGACGACGTATTTATATTCCGTGATCATCTTCATCTCACGTTCGGCTTTCGCTAAGCGCTGCTGGACGATTTCCTCCGGTTCGCTGCGCCGTCCGCGGATCCGGCGTTCCAGTTCTTCCATGGATGGCGGAATTAAGAAGATCGTCAGCGCATCCGGACATTTTTTCCGGATCTGCGACGCGCCGTCCACTTCGATTTCCAAAAGGACGTTCTTGCCTTCATTGCGCAGTTTTTCCACGTATGCCGCCGGTGTGCCGTAGTAATTCCCGACAAATTCGGTCCACTCCAACAGTTCCTCGTTTTCGATCGCCTCTTTAAAACGTTCCCTGGTCACAAAGAAGTAATCGACGCCGTCTTTTTCCCCCTCGCGCGGATCTCTCGTGGTCATCGAAATCGAATACGCCAGTTTCAACGCTTCGTTTTTGGAAAACTCGGCGCGAACGGTACCCTTTCCGACCCCGCTGGGACCGCTGAAGACAATAAGTAACCCCTTTTTCATAATTGCCTCCCCTTTTATGTAATTATACGCTTTCGCAAAAACGAATTTCAATCGTGATATAATGATTTGCGAAAGAGAAACCCTATGGCGTTAGACGGAATCGAACTTCACGCGATCGCGAAGAAACTGCAGGACATCGTTCCTTCGAAGATCAACCGCATTCACGAGGTCTCGGACACGGAGATCCTTTTTCAGTTACGCCATAACGGCGAAAACTTCCAGCTTCTTCTCTCCGCGCATTCTTCGTATAACCGCGTCAACCTGACCAAACGCAAATATACGGCGCCGGAGACACCCTCGAATTTCGTCATGGTTTTACGGAAATATCTCCTGTCCGGGCTCATCACGTCGATTGCCCAGACCGGATTGGACCGCTGTCTGGAATTCACGGTGCGTTCCGTCAACGAAATGGGCGATACCGTGTACTACCGGCTTTATGCGGAACTCATGGGAAAATACGCCAATCTGATCCTGGTGTCGCCGGAAGACAGGATCCTTCACGCAATGAAGCTGATCCCGCCCTATGCCAACACGGTCCGCACGATCCAGATCGGCGCGCCGTTCAAGCTGACCGAACCGATCCCGGGACGGACCGATCCCTTTGAAGCGAAGGACTTTGACCCCGAACGAGCCTTAACGGAACAGTTTGAGGGCTTCTCGCCGCTGCTGGAAAAAGAGATCCGTCACCGCACCGGAAACGGACAGTCCTTCCGTGAGATTATGAAGGAGCTGGATTCCGCGGATCATCTGTATCTTCATCACGAAAACGGAAAGACCGTCTTTCATCTGATCCCCCTGACCCATTTATCCTCGAATCCGGAAGAATATCCCTTATTCGAAGGGCTGGATTCGGTCTATGCCGAAAAGGAAGAAAAAGACCGTATCCGCCAGCAGACCGGCGATCTCTACAAATGCGTGCGCAAGGAAAAAAAGAAGATCGCCTTGCGGATCACCCATCTGAACGAAGCGCTGGAGGAAGCGTTAAACAGCGGTCCCTGGATGGAAAAAGGACAGCTGTTGTATTCCCACGCGGAAAAAGTGCACAAGGGCATGAAGGAAATTTCCCTTCCGTCCTTCGAAACCGGTGAAATGATCACGATTCCGTTAGATCCGAAGCTGGATGCCCGCGGAAACGCCAAAAAGTGCTTTCAGAAGTACAATAAAGGGAAAAACGGACAGGTCTTCATCCGCGAACAATTAGCCCTCTCCTACGCTGAAAAAGAATATTTCGAGAACCTCGAATTCCAACTGGAGAACGCTTCCTTTGCGGACGCCGAGGAAATCAAGACCGACCTGGTCAAAAACGGCTATATGAAAGCTTCGCGCATGACGCCGCGCAAAAAGAAGAAAAA
>CACZNO010000205.1 GCA_902782505.1 uncultured Erysipelotrichaceae bacterium
GCCGTATCTGTCGGACGGCGATTACTACAGAGCGTTCGACAAATACCTCGATTTGTGCGACGAATTCCTGGAAGAATACGAAAAAGGTACACCGTATGGTTACAATCATCCGCGTTATTCCAAGGAAGCCAAGGGCGGTGTGATCGGCGCGTCGGGAATCGTCGGCGCGATCATCAGTTTCATCACCGTCGGCACCATGCGTTCCAAACTGTCCAATACCCGCAAGGCGAGTAAGGCGAACCAGTACTACAACTGGGGAGACGTCGATATGCGGAACCGTTCGGATATCTTCCTCTACAGCCATACCGTTTCGCACCGGATCCAGCGCAGCTCCGGCGGAGGCGGCGGAGGCGGAGGAGGGGGCGGCAGCTCCGTTCATATCTCCAGTTCCGGATCTTCGCACGGCGGAGGCGGCGGACACTTCTAGAAAAAACGTACAGAAAGGCTCGTACACAGCGAGCCTTTTATGATAAAATTTTAGAGGTGAAAATTATGGAAAACACTAAAATTACGATGGAAAATCTGGAAGAGATCGTAAAGGAACGAAATCCGGTACGGGTCCGCGAACTTTTTGATACGCACAATATCGTAGACCTGGCAGAACTGGTCGGGGAACTCGACATCCGGGATGCGATTTTCGTCATCAAAGTTCTTGCGAAACACCGCGCATCGGAGCTGTTTACCTATCTGTCAACGGAAAAACAGGAAAAATTGATCGAACTGATGACTTCTTCCGAAATCACCAACATCATGGAAGATGTCTATTCCGATGATATCGCGGACTTTTTGGATGAACTGCCGAGCGAGCTGGCCAAGAAGATTCTGGCAGCGGTTCCTTCAGACCGGCGTGCGGAAATCAACACTCTGTTGTCCTACAAGGACAATTCCTGCGGCAGCATCATGTCGACGGATTACGTGGAATTACCGTTACAGAGCACCGTCGAAGAGGCGATGGAAGAAGTACGGAAACAGCGCAGCGTCGCGGAATCCATTTCGTACGGCTATGTCGTCGCGTCGGAGAAACTGGTCGGCACGATTCCGTTACGGAGTTTGTTATTGTCTCCGGATCATGCGAAACTGGAAGATGTCATGGATTCCAAACCGGTGCACGTTCATACGAACGACGACCGGGAAGAAGCCATTGAAATGATGCGTAACTATGACCTGACGATGATTCCGGTCGTGGACGAAGAAGACGATCTGGTCGGCGTCATTACCGCAGATGACGTCGTCGACGCCATCGAAGAAGAAGCGACCGAAGATATCCATAAGATGAACGCAGTCGTACCGGTTCAGACCGGTTATCTGGAGACATCGGCTTTCCGGCTCGCCATGAGCTGCCTGCCGTGGCTTCTGGTATTAATGTTCTATGACGCGATTTCGGAACAGGTTATCAACTCCAACCAGACGATCGTCGCCGCGTTCCCGATTCTTTCGGCATTCATTCCGATGCTGATGGGTACAGCCGGCAACGCCGGTTCGCAAGCCAGTTCCATGGTGATCCGCGGTATCACGGTAGATAAAATGGACATCAAATCGATCGGATTGGTAATCTGGAAGGAATTCCGGATCGCACTTTGCTGCGGTCTGATTCTCTTTGTCGTGAACTTCGCGAAAATCATGCTGTTTTCTTCGGGAGGAACCGTTGCGATCGCATTCATTGCCAGCGTTACCTTATTCCTGGTAGTTATGCTGGGAAAACTGATCGGCGGATGTCTTCCGCTGCTGGCGGCTGCGGTGCATCTTGACCCGGCAGTTATGGCCAGCCCGTTAGTTACTTCCATCTGCGACCTTATTTCCTTAACGGTATACTTTGCCTTAGCGAGGACGTTACTATGATCAACACGGAAACAATGGTAAAAAACCTGAAAGATCTGTTAGCGGAGAAAAAGTTCGAAGAGATCCGGGAAGTTTTCCGTGAGTCCCGCGTCGTGGATATGGCCGATCCGATCGGTGAGATGGATGTCAAGGATATCCTGATCATCTTCTCGCTGGTCGATAAGGAAACCAGCGCCCAGCTTTTCACGTACATGGACGATGATAAGCGGGAAGAACTGATTGAAAAGTTTACCGGCAATCAGCTGCGCGAACTTCTGGAAGAAGTCTATACGGACGATATCGTCGATATCATGGGCGATCTGCCGGCAAATCTGACCAAAAAGATCCTGCAGTCCGCAACGCCTGAAACGCGTAAGGAAATCAACCTTCTTCTGAGTTTCCCGGAAGATTCCGCCGGAAGTATCATGTCCTGCGACTTCTTTGAACTCATTCAGTACGATACGGTCGGAGAAGTCATCCTGAAACTGAAACAACAGGGAAACACCGCGGAAACGATCAATACGTGCTATGTCATTGATGATGAACGGCGCTTAGTCGGATCGGTACAGTTGAAGAACCTGCTGTTTGAAAAGAAAAACGTCCGGATCAAGGATATCATGGAACGCGATCCTGTTTCGGTGTTAACGAGTGATGACCAGGAAAAAGTTGCGGAAGTCATCCGTAAATACGATATCGCGATCGTACCGGTCGTAAACGATGAAAAGCGTTTGATCGGTATCATTACGATCGATGACGTCATGGACGTCATGGAAGAAGAAATCACCGAAGATATTCACAAGATGAACGCGGTCGCGCCGATTTATGACAGTTATGCGGATGCGTCGGTTATGACGATCGTCAAGTCGAGATTGCCGTGGCTGCTGGTATTGATGATCACGAATATGTTCTCGGAAATGATTATCGCCCATTACGAAGCCGCTGTCATGGCGATTCCGATTCTGGTCGGATTCATGCCGGTCATCATGGATACAGCCGGTAACGGAGGAGGGCAGTCCAGCACCGTCATCATCCGAAGTATCGCGACCGGCGATGTCAAGACGAAGGACATCTGGAAAGTTCTGCGGAAAGAATTCACGGTCGGCGTGATCTGTTCGGCGGTATTGTTCGCCATCACATTTACCCGTCTTTACTTCTTCGCCAGCGAGGAAGCGACGATCGTGGGAGCGCTCTCGGTCGCGCTTTCGGTGTCCGGCGCCATGTGTATCGCGCTGATTCTCGGAAAGACGGTCGGCGGACTTCTGCCGATTCTGGTCAATGCGCTGCATTTCGACCCGGCTTCCGTTGCGGCGCCGATCATCACGACTTTATCGGATACGACCAGTCTGTTCATTTACTTTGAAATTGCGTCGTTATTCTTTAAACTGAATTAAACAGAAAAGGAGAAAGAAACTATGTCTACACCTCACAATCATGCGGAAAAGGGCGATATCGCAAAAGTAGTCCTGATGCCGGGAGACCCGTTACGCGCCAAATTCATTGCGGAAACCTATCTGGAAAACGCACGCTGCGTCAATACCGTGCGTAACTGTTTGGGTTACACCGGTACCTACAAAGGAAAAGAAGTATCGGTTTTTGCCAGCGGTATGGGTATGCCGTCGATCGGTATTTATTCCTATGAACTGTTCGCATTCTATGATGTAGATACGATCATCCGCATCGGTTCGACCGGAAGCTATACGGCGGATATCGGATTATACGAAGTGATTCTGGGCGACAGCGCCTGGTCCAAGTCGACGTTTGCCAGAGAGATGTCCGGGGATGAAAGCGAGATCCAGTACCCCTCCGAAGAACTGAACGAGGAAATTCTGGCTGCCGCGAAGAAATTAGGATACCCGGTCGTATTGGGACGTATTCATTCCAGCGATAACTTCTATTATGCGGAAGGTCATTCGGGACACGGACCGGAACACGGCTGCTGCTGTGTGGAAATGGAATCGTTCGCCTTATTCCATAACGCGCAGGTTTTAGGCAAGCGCGCTGCGTGCCTTCTGACGGTATCCGATAACCTGGTGACCCATCAGGAAACCACCGCGGAAGAACGTCAGAATTCCTTCACGCGGATGATGGAAATCGCGTTGGAAATCGCGAAATAATGAACGAACTGGAAAAAGCCCGCGCGATCATCGATGAATGTGATGAACTGATGGCGAGGGCATTCGAAATTCGGTTTCGCGCAGTTCAATCGGTTTCGGAGTACAAAGTCCAAAACGGTCTTCCGGTCTTTGACGCGGCCAGAGAAGAAGCTGTGATCAAGAAGGGATTGGCAAAGATCGGGGACGAAAACCTGAAGCCGTATTATGAACGTTTTCTGAAGTCCCTGATGGAATTGTCCAAGGAGTATCAGGAAGAACTGAAAAAGTAAAACAGCCGCAGTGAAGTGATACGCTAAAAGTAGACAAGTACAAAAAAGTACCAGTCTACTTTTTTAGTACAATGAAAGAAGAAAGGAAGTGATAATGTGGGCAGAGTAAGTACGAAGAACCACAAGAGAACTCCGGAGGAGAAAGAAGAGATAGTATTGGAATATTTGAATGGAAGAGCCGGATATCGAGAGGTAGCCAACGCACATGGAATTTCCAAAGGCCTATTCTATAGGTGGATCAGAAAATACCGTGAAAGTGGACTAGAAGGATTAGTCTCAAAAACAGGAAAACAATCTAAGCCAAATGCCGGTAAATATAATCGCTATCCATCTGAAGTTGAGAAGCTTAAGAAGGAACTTCTTAAGAAAGAGATAGAAATTGAAAGACTAAAAAAAGGTTATCAGGTGAAAGGAGGTGGGGAAACAAAGGAATAC
>CACZNO010000206.1 GCA_902782505.1 uncultured Erysipelotrichaceae bacterium
GGTCTCATAGGTTCCGATTTCTCTGGCTTTCGCGATGATTTCCAGTTTATCCCAGGTCGCCACCGGACGGATCACCGGAAGCTTGATGACTTCATTGATGACGCCGATGCTTTCGAGAGTCTGGCTGGCTACCTGTCCGACGCTTTCCCCGGTAACCAATGCCAGGCACTGGTTCTTCTTCGCCAATTCTTCTGCGATCCGCACCATCATACGGCGCATGATCGTAATGGCGTAATTCTCCGGACAGTTATCGTAAATCGCCAGCTGCAGATCGGTAAACGGGACGACATGCACCCGTATGGCACCCTGGTATCTGGCCAGCATTTTCGCCAGCGTCAGGACTTTTTCCTTCGCCTGTTCGCTGGTATAGGGCTGCGAAGCGAAGTGCACGCACTCGATCATCACACCGCGCTTCATGATCTCATAGGCCGCAACCGGGGAATCAATTCCGCCCGACAGCAGCATCATCGCCTTCCCTCCGACGCGCACCGGATACCCTCCGGCACCGAATTCGGTATGCGCCATGATGTATGCCGCGTCCTTGTGAACTTCCACGATCAGGGGGAAATCCGGGTTGTGCACGTCGACCTTGCATTCGGTTTCGTGCAGGATCCTTCCCGCGCAGAAGCGGTTGATCTGGTCCGAGATAAACGGGAAACTCTTGTCGTTTCTGCGCGCCATGACTTTGAAAGTACGCTTCCCCGCGTCGTATTCCTTCTTCGCTGCGTATAACGCCGCTTCCTTGATGGCTTCCATCTCCGGTTCGCACTTGATCGCCAGCGAGAACGAACGGATGCCGAACACGTCCTTAAGCCGTGCCGAGACCGGTTTTGGATCGGTATCATTCAGGAAGATATAAAGACGGTCCCGGTCGTTTTTATATTCCAATGCCGGATAAGCCTTCAAGGCGTGTTTGACGTTTCTTGTCAGCTGCCGGATAAAATCTTTTTTATTCTTGCCCTTGGTGCTGAGTTCTCCGAACCGTACCAGGATATAGCCGTATTTTTCATTTGCGGATTCCATATTTTTTCATATTCTCCTTTATCGCATCACATAACTGTTCGCATTCTTCCATGGTGGTATCTTCGGACAAACTGATGCGCAAGATGCCCTTTTGCCGGTTCCCGGTGATTCCCATCTCCTTGGCCACATAAGACAGCACGCCGTCTCCGGTATGACAGGTACTGTGGGAAGACACGCAGAACCCCTCTTTTCCCAACGCGTTCATGTGGACTTCGCTCGGAAGATTCATACAGGAAATATTCAGAATGTACGGAATGGCGTCTTCCGGACTGTTGATTTCCACTTTGTCCATCGCCCCGAACCGTTCGCGAAGATATGCGTTCAGTTCCTTCACGTGCTCTTTTCCCCCGCGCATTCTTTCCAGCGCGTATTCCAGCGTATCGCCGAACATGGCGTAATTAACCGCGTTTTCCGTGCCGCCGCGCAATCCGAACTCCTGATCTCCTCCGGAAACTAACGGAATCAGATCGATGTTCTTCTTTTTGACTAACACGCCGCAGCCCTTCAGCCCGTGGATCTTATGCGCCGCAAACACGCACATGTCGATCCCGTCCAGATCGATCTCCATCTTCGCCAAAGCCTGCACCCCGTCCATATGAAGCCGGACGCCCGGATGTTCCTTCATGACCTGTTTGATTTCGTCGATCGGCATGACCGAACCCATCTCGTTATTGACCATCATGACGGATACCAGGATCGTATCCTTACGGAAGGCACGCCGCAATTCTTCCGGATCGATCTTTCCCTCCGCGTTTACTCCGAGATACGTCACATCAAACCCGAACACTTCTTCCAGCTGTTTCATGGAGTTCAAAACGCTGGAATGTTCCACCGCGGTCGTGATCAGATGGTTTCCTTTGGAACGATGGGATAACGCGTATCCCTTGATCGCCAAGGAGTTCGCCTCGCACGCACCGGAGGTAAACAGGATCTCCTTCGGTTCAACACGCAATAAAGCCGCGGTTTTGCGGCGGCTTCTTTCCAGCAGCTTCGAGACTTCCACCCCTAAAGGATGATGGGATTCACTGTTCGCGAACTGTTCGCGAAGCGTAGAGGTATACAGTTCCAGGATCCTCGGATCCGCAGGAGCCGTACTTGCGTAATCAAAATAGATCATGCGCGAAACTCTTTCTGGGAATTTTCCGTAATCAGTTTCTTGGCCTGTCCCGGGAACGCCAGTTCAATGGCGTTATACGCCAGCTGTAACGCCTGCGTATATTCCCCGTTGCGGTATGCCATTTCGGAACGGTTCAATTCCATATCGACTTCCTGGTTTCTCGAACGCATGCGGTTTGCGATGACGATTGCGTTTTCCACCGTCGTCGCCGATCCCAGGATCTTGTTGACGTTGTTGTACAGAGTGAAGACGAAATCTTTGGATTCTTCCAGTTTTTCGTTCATCCGTGAAATGTTCAGCGGTGTGATCTTCAGGATATTCTCCAGTTCACCGATCTTTTCCTCCGCGGTCTGTAAATCGTGTTCGTAGGATTCGGAGATGCTGGTCAAGCGCTGTTTGCGCACTCTCGAACGCATTTCGTTCATGATCAGGTGCATCTTCAGAAGATCCAGCTTCGCGTTGTTTTCGTCTTCTGTCGCACGGTCCAGACGCTGTTTGGTTTCCAGGAATTCCACACTGTGCTGGTCGATGTCCTTTCCGAGCTCCGTGCATCCGATGATGATGCCGGTTGCCGGGCAGTCTTTCTTCGCAATCTGGCGTTCCAGATTCGCCTCTTTTTCTTCGTATCCGCGGATAATATCGCGATAGGTTGCCATCTTTTCGTCCAGATTGTCAAATCCGTAACGGGCGCTGGCTTCCTTATAGGTGCGTTCCATTTCCTCGAGGATCTCGCGCTGGCTGCGCACTTCGGTGAACACGACGTCGGTCACCGGCTCAATGCGGTTGTAGGCGTCGATTTCCTTGTCGACCTGCCCTTTCAGTTGTGCCAGTCTTGTCAGGCAGTCGGCCAGATGTTCTTCCACTCCGTCGATTTCCGCGTTTTTCAGGGAAGTCATATCGGTGCGCATCGCGTCGTTGATCAAGCCCACGTTCTTGGACAATTCCAGATGCCGTAGGTAAACGCCGAGGTTTTTCGCCCGAAGGGTGCTGTTTTCAAGTTCCTTCGCCGCATTGGGGACCAGAACCTTTGCCGTCGATAAAAGACCCGGCAGTTTATCGTAAATACGGTTGAGTTCCGCCAGCTGTCCTTCGATGACGTTCTTGGTTTCACCCGCGCGCTTGAAATCCGACGCGTACATATACTCTTCGAATTCGGAGAACTGTTTTTCTACTTCCAGAATCTTCTGTTCGATCGCTTCGTACGAATAAACGTAGGAATTGGCGCTTTCGTTGTAGCGGATCCGCATCTGACGGAATTCTTCCTTCAGGACGTTGATCTTATCGCGCTGTTCGGTTTCCTGTTTCAATACTTCATCCAGCGAACCGTTGACTTTCTTGACCAGGCTTTCGACCTTGTTGAGCGTCTTGTCGATGTCGTTATTGTTTTTCTTAGCGTCGCTGTACTGTTTCGCCATGACCAAATCATCCGTCACGTTCAGTAATTCGGACAGATTCTTCAGCTGTTCCTGGATCTGATCGTAATCCGGCTTCGCGGCTGTGACGATCGCCTCCATCTCGGGATTGACTTTCGCCAATGCGTTAGCCTTGTTCATCTTGAACGCCAGCGGAACGGTTTTCACCGCCGCGTAACGGACCTGCAGATCCGATAAACGGTTCAAGATATTCTTTTTGCTGTTCTTGCGTGCCACCGCAAATATAATAAGAAGCAGAATGACTCCGATTCCTGCATAAAACCACGGCGTGGAAATTACGATTTTCGCTAATTCTTCAACACCCATAACGATCACCTCATTCGCAAATATCATACCACAATATAGACGAAAATTGAGTGCTTTTTCTCATTGACATTCGTTCTTTGATTGATGTATATTTTATAGGCGTCAAATATGCAGCACATGAAGTTTTGCGTATGGCGTTGGTATCACCGGTTCACCGGTTATGCGAAGAGTACCTGGCTGCAACAGGGAAAACACCTCGTACCAACACCCCGGAAAATGATTCATGTCCGTATGTTTTATGCAACGCCATAAAACTTAGGAGGTAATGACACATGGCAAGATTAAAAGGTCCGGTTTGGAAGGTATCCAGACGCTTGGATTTCTCCGTATTGGAAACCGGCGAAGAGTTAGTTAAGCGTCAGTATGCGCCGGGACAGCATGGTCCGAACAAGCGCGTCAAGTTATCCAACTATGGATTACAGTTAAGAGAAAAGCAGAGAATCCGTTATCTGTACAACATGAACGAAAAACAGTTCTACACGGCATTCATCAAAGCACAGAAGATGCCGGGCGTTACGGGTACGAACTTCTTAGTATTACTGGAATCCCGTCTGGACAACCTGGTATACCGCATGACATTTGCGAGAACCCGCCGCGCAGCGAGACAGTTAGTCTCTCACGGTCACATTCTTGTTAACGGTAAGAAAGTTGACATTCCGTCCTACGTCTGCAAGCCGGGCGATTCGATCGAAGTCAAGGAAACCAGCAAGAACAACGCCGCGATCGTTGACGCATTAGGCGCAACCCTGAACACGCCGGCATATGTCAAAGTAGACAAGGAAGCGAAGAAAGGCTTCTATCTCAGACATCCGGAACGCAACGAGTTGAACCAGGAAATCAACGAAGCGTTAGTCGTCGAATTCTACAACCGTTAATCAAAGCCGAGGTCCTGAATCATCAGGACCTTTTCTTTTTCCCGAAAAAAAACGGCCGCAGCCGTTTAACGTTTCAAATGCAGTTTCCGTAACACCCTGTCGAGTGTTTCCTTCGCGCTGATACCGAAGATCTTCTGGGGCAGCTTCAATGCGAAAGCCAGCGCAATGTACAGCGACCCGGCTACCACACCGCGAAGAAGACTTACGATCAAGGTCACGATTCTGCCCTTCTCAATCACATCGCCGGTTTGTTTCAGTAAAAGCACCGCCAGGA
>CACZNO010000207.1 GCA_902782505.1 uncultured Erysipelotrichaceae bacterium
AGCGGCGTCTTTTCGAAATTGGTCATGTTCATGGAAACCTGTGCGATTTTCCGGTCTTCCAGGAAAATGCCCAGGGCTTTGCAGTACTTGAATCCGCCGGAACTTCCGCGGATCGCCTTGGCGATGGTTTTCGCGATTTCGACATCCGGCGTGTCCAGGTTCACGTTGAACGCGATCAAAGGCATGCGTGCGCCGATGGCGGTGATTCCCGCGGTTTCATGGACATGACGTTCTCCAAAGTCCGGTTCCCACTCGGGAAGCTGAAGTTTCTCGTTCATGCCTTCGAACTGGCCTTTGCGGCAGTTCGCAAGATTCCGGCGTTCTTCTCTCGTGCAGGAATCTTCAAACAGGAACGAAGGAATCCGCAATTCTTCCCAGACCCGTTTTGCGACGCGTTTGGATAATTCCACGCATTCCTCCAGGGTGATATTCCGTGCCGGCACATAGGGCATAACGTCTGTTGCCCCCATGCGGGGATGCGCGCCGGTGTGTTTGCGCATGTCGATGTTTTCCATCGCTGTCTTACATAAGCGCAAGGAAACATCTTCGATGGCTTCCGGCGTACCGATCAGGGTCATAACGCTGCGGTTATGGCTTCCGTCCGACTGGAAATCCAACAGAATACAATCCGGAGTTTCCTCCGCGGTTTTCTTCAGCTTTTCATAGGATGCAGGATCGTGCTGCACGCTGACGCTGAAATTTGGAATGAATTCAACAAGTTTTTTCATAATCGATGACTACCTTTCCTTTTTTGAGGACTTTGGCGAGGAGATTGCTGCCGAGACGATAGAAGATGTAATTCAGATCGTAAGCGTCCCAGATCAGAATATCCGCATATTTTCCGGGCTCGAGAGTGCCGGTCACATCCGCACGGTGAATGGCTGCCGCGGCGTTCAGGGTCACGGCGTTCAATACTTCTTCCGGGGTCATTTTGTATTTCAGACAGCCTAAGTTCATTACGAACTGCATATTCAGACACGGGCAGGACCCGGGATTGAAGTCCGACGCCAGTGCGACCGGAATTCCTTTTTTGATCATTTCTCTGGCCGGGGCAAATTTCGCGCCGAGATAGAAACTCGTCGCCGGCAATAAACACGCGATCGTGCCGCCTTTTGCCATGGAGTTCATACCTGCCTCATCGCAGACGATCAGATGTTCCGCACTGACCGCGCCGATTTCTCCCGCCAGAACCGATCCGCCGATGGCTTCGATCTCATCCGCATGAATTTTGGAGGCCAAACCGTACTTTTGTCCGGCTTCCAGAATGACGCGGGATTCTTCCGCGGTAAACACGCCTTTTTCGCAGAATACGTCGCAGAATTCCGCCAGTTTGTTTTCAGCAATATAAGGAATCATTTTTTCCGCAACTTCCCGTACGAATTCTTCACGGTTCTCTTTATAACGCTCCGGTAACGCGTGGGCTCCCAAAAACGTGGAAACCAGATCGACAGGCTGTTCTTTCGCAAGTTCCCGGACGACTTCCAGCTGTTTATACTCTTCTTCGGGACAAAGACCGTACCCGGACTTGGCCTCTGCGGTCGTGGTGCCGTATCCCAGCATCTCCCGCAGTGCCTTCGCGGCTTTCTCTTTCAGTTCTTCCTTGGAAGAATGTACAGTAGAGCGGACGGTCGATAAGATCCCTCCGCCGGCTTTCAAAATCTCCAGATAGGGAACCCCGTCCAGTTTCATCTTCATCTCGTGCTGGCGCCATCCGCCGAACACAAGATGGGTATGCGCGTCGACAAGACCGGGCGTCACCAGACGTCCTTTGACATCCATGGATTCGTCGGCCTTGGGCGGTTCGCCGGTGCCGGTTTGGACGATCCGGCCGTCCTCGATCAAAATCCATGCGTTTTTGACGCAGGAGATTTCTTTTTGATGGATTCCCTTTTTCGGGGCGGTTCCCAGCGGCGTCGCCAGTAAACCGATGTTGTATAAGACCAGACGCGGCATTATTTCAGTTCCTTTAACGCATCTTCAATGAGCTGATCTTCCGCGATGTACGGAAGGGTAATGGTGTCATGGTCAGGATTGGTGCGGTTGAATTCCGCTGCGGTGGTCAAGGCGTTTTCGTTTCTTGCCCAGGAACGCCGTGCCACGCCGACCATCGTATCCCAGGTCATGGCCATCTTCAGAATCTCATCTACACGTTTTGACCCGTCCAGAACCATGCCGAAACCTCCGTTGACGGCACGTCCGATACCGGTTCCGCCTCCGTTGTGTAAGGCGATGTAACTCATGCCGCGGGCAGCGTTTCCGGCATAACACTGGATCGCCATTTCGGCCATGATGTTGGAGCCGTCCTTGATGTTGGAAGTTTCACGGAACGGCGCGTCCGTGCCGCCGGTGTCATGATGGTCGCGGCCCAGGATGACCGGCCCGATCTCGCCGTTTCGCACCATCTCGTTGAACTTTAAGGCGATGCTCATGCGGCC
>CACZNO010000208.1 GCA_902782505.1 uncultured Erysipelotrichaceae bacterium
CGATATTCCGACTGTTTCCGTAGGCGTTGACTCTGTCAAACCAGGTGTCCACGCCGGGGTAAAGCTCGATTCCCTGACCCAGCGAGTTCAGATACGCGCGGGTCAAAGGCAGGCCGCGGCGTTTGGAGGCGGTAACCATCGAATAGAGATACGATAATATCGGATCCATCTGGTGTTCGACGGTCTGGACTCCGACGGCGCTCCAGAATTCGGAATCGCTCATGCCGAGTCCCGGGATAAACCCGTAGTTCTGCATGTCCTTGGTGCATAACGTACGGTCAAAGTCGTACATGAACGCGATTTTTCTGTTCATACAACACCTTCTTTCCTGTTCTTTTATTATAACTGAAAACAGGGCGGAAAAAAACGATTCAATTTCCGGAATCTGCGTTGAGAAAAGGGCTGTTTTAGGCTATAATTTTATAGGTATTTTTATACTTGGCTAAGGAGGCTATATGGCAAAAAATTCTGTATGGAAGTCAATGGATGGTAACGAAGCGGCATCGTACGCGGCGTATGCATTGACGGAAGTTGCGGCGATTTATCCGATTACCCCGTCGAGCCCGATGGCGGAGCATGTGGATGAATGGGCAGCGAGAGAACATCGCAAGAATGTTTTCGGTTCGGAAGTGAAAGTAGTGGAAATGCAGTCGGAAGGCGGCGCTGCAGGCACCATGCACGGTATTTTACAGGCCGGCACATTAGGCACGACCTTTACTGCTTCGCAGGGTTTATTACTGATGATTCCGAATATGTACAAGGTTGCAGGCGAACATCTGCCGGGCGTATTCCACGTAGCGGCGCGTTCGTTAGCGGCGAGATCGTTAAACATTTTCGGTGATCATTCGGATGTATATGCGGCAAGACAGACCGGCGTCTGCATCTTGGCGTCCAACTCGGTGCAGGAAGCGATGGATCTGGCGGGTGTTGCACATCTGTCCGCGATCAAGGCGTCTTTACCGTTCCTGCATTTCTTTGACGGTTTCCGTACGTCCCATGAAATTCAGAAGATCGAATTAATGGATTACGATTATCTGAAGAGCCTGGTGGATACGGAAGCGCTGAACCGTTTCCGTGACAAAGCGCTGAACCCGCATCATAATCCGGTTACGCGCGGCGGCAACGAAAACGATGACATCTACTTCCAGGGCAAGGAAGCTTCGAACCTGAGCTACGACGCGGTAGCGGATATCGCGGCGGATTACATGGCGAAGATCTCCGAACATACCGGAAGAGCGTACGCACCGTTTGTGTATTACGGCGCACCGGATGCGGACCGCATCATCATCTCGATGGGTTCTGTTTCCGAAACGATCGAAGAAGTCGTTGACAAACTGAATGCGGCAGGCGAAAAGGTCGGCTTGATCAAAGTCCATCTGTACCGTCCGTTCAGCGTGAAGTATCTCGAAAAAGTATTACCGGTAACCGTAAAGAAAGTCGCGGTATTAGACCGTGCGAAGGAACCGGGAACCAGAGAACCGTTATACCTGGATGTCCGTGAAGCGCTGCATAAGCATGACCTCACCATCATCGGCGGCCGTTACGGCTTAGGCTCCAAAGATACGCAGCCGAACCAGATCAAGGCAGTTTACGATGAACTGGCGAAAGAAGATCCGAAACCGGAATTCACGTTAGGCATCAACGACGATGTGACCCATCTGTCCCTGGCAGTGGATCCGAAGTTCCATACCGGCGGCGATTATACGTCCTGCCTGTTCTACGGCTTAGGCTCGGACGGCACCGTAGGCGCGAACAAGAACTCCATCAAGATCATCGGCGACCATACCGATTTACGTATTCAGGCATACTTCCAGTATGACTCCAAGAAGTCCGGCGGCGTTACCCGTTCGCATCTGCGTTTCGGTAAATCCCCGATCCGTTCGACCTACTATGTCAAGAACGCGGACTTCATCTCCTGCTCGTTGGATTCCTATGCGTTCAAGTATGACATGGTGAAAGACCTGAAAGACGGCGGCACCTTCTTACTGAACACTCCGGTCAAAGCGGAAGAAATCGAAAACCATCTGCCGAAGAGAATGCTGGCGGAATTAGCGCTCAAACACGCGAAGTTCTACATCATCGACGCGACGGATATCGCGGTCAAGACCCATATGGGCGGCCATACCAACACCATCTTACAGTCGGCGTTCTTCAAACTGAACGAACAGATCATGCCGTACGCGGATGCTCTGGAATACATGAAAGACGCGGCGCGCAAGACCTATGCGAAGAAGGGTGAAGATATCGTTAAATCCAACTGTGACGCGATCGACGAAGGCGGCAACGGCGTCGTTGAAGTGGAAGTCAAGCCGGAATGGGCAAACCTCCTCGAAGACTTCAAGCACCAGACGATCGGTGACGCGTACTACGATGAACACGTAGCGGTCATCAATGCGCTGCAGGGCGACGATCTGCCGGTTTCCGATTTCCGTAAGTGGGATATTCTGGACGGTTCGATCCACAACGATATCGCCTTCAAGGAAAAGAGAAATATCGCTTCGTTCGTTCCGCGCTGGGATGCGGCGAAGTGCACCGAATGCGGCACCTGTGTATTCGTATGCCCGCATGCGACGATCCGCGGATTCTTATTAACGGATGAAGAAATCGCGAACGCTCCGGAAGCTTTCGAAACCAAACAGGGCGTCGGCAAAGGCAAGGATTACAAGTATCGTATCCAGGTCGCTCCGATGGATTGCGTAGGATGCGGATTATGCGCGAATGAATGCCCGGTCAAGGCTCTGACCATGGTTCCGGCACTCGAAGAACAGGCACATGAACCGTTAGCGGATTACCTGTACAAGGAAGTTGCGTACAAGCAGGATGTATTCCCGAAGACCAATCCGATGGGAATGCAGTTCCAGATGCCGTACTTTGAAGTATCCGGCGCTTGCGGCGGATGCGGTGAAGCTCCGTACTACAAACTGGTTTCCCAGATGTTCGGCAAGGATATGTTAGTTGCGAACGCGACCGGCTGCTCGATGATCTACTGCTCGGCTACTCCGTCCACTCCGTTTGTCACCGACAAGGAAGGAAACGGCGTCGCATGGGCGAACTCGTTATTCGAAGACAACGCGGAATACGGCTACGGTATGGCGATTTCCCGCAACTACAAGAATGCGAAGATCTTAAAGATCATGGAAGACAACCTGGACGGCGATTGCCATGACGCATTCCAGAAGTATCTGGATGCCAAGGGCGACAGAGACTTGCAGAGAGCCTGCAAGGACGAAGTAATCGCGGCAGTCAAAGCTTCCTCCAACGAAGCGGTCAAGGAATTGCTGGAACTCAAGGAAGACTTGGTATCCAAGTCCGTATGGATCGTCGGCGGCGACGGCTGGGCGTACGATATCGGCTACGGCGGATTAGACCATGTCATGGCGAACAACCTGAATGTCAACGTTCTGGTTCTCGACACCGAAGTCTACTCCAACACCGGCGGTCAGTCCTCCAAGTCCTCGCAGGCGGCTTCCATCGCGGAATTCGCGGCAGGCGGAAAAGCGACGGCGAAGAAGGATATGGGTCAGATCATGATGGCTTACGGTCATGCGTATGTCGCATCCGTTGCGATGGGCGCGAACCGCTTACAGACCATCAAGGCATTCCAGGAAGCGGAATCCTATGACGGACCGTCTATTATCTTAGCGTACAGCCCGTGCCAGTTACACGGTATCAAGGGCGGTATGAAGAACCACCAGACCCGTCAGAAAGACGCGGTGGCGTGCGGTTACTTCAACCTGTACCGTTTCGATCCGCGTAAGGAACAGCCGTTACAGATCGACCAGAAGGAACCGGATTTCTCCAAGTTCCGTGACTTCATCTTAGCGGAAAGACGTTACGCCAACTTAGTTGCGATCAAGGGCAAAGAAGCGGCGGACGAAATGTTCAAGAAGACCGAAGAAGACGCGAAGAAGCGTTGGGAAGCGTTGGTTAAACGCGCAGGTTAATTCTTCAAAAATCAGGCAATTCCCTTCGGGGGATTGCCTTTTTTTGCGCACAGTCAAAAGAGTGCTATAATAAAGACGGAGGTGAGAATATGCCTGCAGAAGAAAAGACAGCCCGCAAGCGTTCCGCAAAGGAGCCGATGACCGCGGCGGAATACGCCGAAAAGATCCGTGCGAAAAAACAGGAAGCGCACGATAAAAACTGGCTTTACATTGAAGTGAACGCGGGAGATCTGAACCGGGAATTTGAAGAAAAAGAAAACCTGGTGGAGGTTTGCACGGCGATTACCGACGAACTTCTGGAAGGGGATTCCTTCGTGCTCGATCCGCTCGGAACAAGCGCTGCCCTCACGGTTCGTTATTATGTCGACAATCTCAGTCCCGACAGAAGGAAGTATTACGACGTCCTATAATCCTGAACTCCGCGAAGGCGGAGTTTTTCTTTCCAAAATCCGGTTTCTGTACTATCATCAAAATAGAACGGGGGATACGGTATGGCAATCTTGGACCGGGAACTGGAAGAGGCGATCCGCGCTTCCGAAGCAGCTTTGGAGAAACTTGAGAAAGCGAAAGCGAGTCTGGAATCAGCGTCGGGCTGGGGAATCTTTGATATTATCGGCGGCGGGTTTATTTCCAGCGCCGTAAAGCACTCCAAAGTCCAGCAGGCCAGAAATCTCTTCAACGAAGCCAGAAACGCGGTGGCGGTATTTGTGGATGAACTGGATGACGTCACGGAATTCACGGACGTGGACATCGATACCGGGGATGCGCTGAAGGTGTTCGACATCTTCCTGGACAATGTCTTCGTGGATATTCTGGCGCAAAAAAAGATCCGTGAAGCCGCGGATCATGTCGACCGGTGTATCTTCCAGGTGCGCAAGGTTCAAGCGGAACTGATCGCACGGTATCATTCGCTGTATTAAAACGGGATCAGTTCCCGTTTTTCTTTTCCCGGATTTCCTTCAGGGCTTTGGCTAAACCATCCCGGTCAATCGGTTCGCTGACAATGTCCGCGTACGGGAACAATAACGGATCGCCCGAGCCCATGGCCACGGCGATATCCGCGCCTTTCAGCATTTCCTGATCATTCAGGGAATCGCCGAAGGCATAGTATTCCTTCGCGCCGACGGCGTCCATATAGGCTTTGATCCCGATGGCTTTTGAGGTTCCCGGAAGCACTAAATCGGCATACGGATAATACGATTTTGCGGCATGTACGCCGAGTTTTTCATAGTCGGCATAATCGTATCCGGTATCCGCGATCACCATGGCGTAGTAGACTTTCTGGCCGTGATAATCGTATCCGTGGGCGCTTCTTCCGGGAAAGAGTTTCATGACCGTACGCATGTTATCGTTCATTTCACCGATGAGGGAAAAACCTTCTTCATCCAGCAGCATCACCGGATGTCCGAGTTTTTGGGCGGTTTCGAGGATCTTTTCCGTCAGTTCGGGAGGAAAGATGTTCTGGTAGAGGACGGCTCCGTTAGGATCACGTACTTCCGCACCGTTGATTCCCACAAACCCATCCCATTCGTAATGGGCGCAATCGGTCCAGGCCGCCGTGGTATAGGTCCGGCCGGTGGAAATCACGCAAGGGTATCCCTCGTTTCTCCAGCGGGAAATCTCTTCGATGGCCGAAGAGGGGATCTTTCCGGTGGCGGGATCCACCAGGGTTCCGTCGATGTCAAAAAAGAGAACTGTTTTCTTAAAATGCTTTTTCATGGAATTTATTGTATAATAACTCTCGTAAATAAACAAACAGGAGTAGTATGGCTAAAAAGAAAAGTTCGAAAATCTTAACGATATTGTCCAATATATTACTGGTGGTATGCCTCGGTGTCTTCGGATACAGTTCCTACCGCATTTTCGCGTTCGAAATCAGCCGCCGTGTGACCGCGAAGGAACACGATTCGATTTATGAACTGATCGATGTGACAAAGCCCGGGAAAAAGCCCGGAGGGAAAACCGATGAACCGGAGGAATGGTCCTTTACGCAGGATTCCTGGCGGAAGCTGAAAGCGGCGAACGACGATTTCCAGATGTTCCTGCGCTTTGACAGCGGAATTATCTCGGAATCGGTCATGCAGTCCGACAACAACGATTTCTACCTGCGCCGCAGTTTCTATACGAATTATTCCGAGGTAGGCATTCCGTTTTTGGATTACCGCTGCAGAACCTGGGATACCAATATGACCATTTACGGGCATTTAGTGTATTATGACGCGAATTTGATGTTCTCGCCGTTAACGCTTTTGACGGACCAGGTGGCGTTTGCGTCCAACAATACGCTGAAACTGTATTTCGAAAACGAGATCCGTTCTTACCGGGTTGCGTATGTCTATCATTACTATCTGACGGATTACGACAACTACGATTACGTGGTGGGAAATTTCGGCAGCGCTGCGGAATTCGAAAAGTACATGGAGTATCCGAGAGCCCACAACATGATCTATACCGGCGTGGATATCAACTACGGCGATAAGTTCATTACGCTGCAGACCTGCGTGAAATATCACCAGGAACAGCGGCTGATCATCGTCGCCAAGGAAGTCTCACGCGACGCCTATCCGGCGGACTATTCCGGACCGGATGTAGACATTACCGACGACTAGAATGAAAAAGATGCGTTTCCCTGTGTGAAATGTTCTTGACTTTTACATGCGGGGTACGTATAATATCATTCGCATCAGGGTGTGGCGAAGCTTGGTATCGCGCACGGTTCGGGACCGTGAGACCATGGGTTCGAATCCCATCACTCTGACCATTGTGATCTAAGCTCTGAGAATTCAGAGCTTTTTTCTTACTTGGGAATCAGAAAAAAAGACCGATGCGGTCTTTTTGTTATTTCATGTGCTTTACGCCGTAGTTGTAGGCGTCGCGGCACATATCGTCAATCGTTTTTTCTGCGGTGAAGCCTAAGGTTTTCTTTGCGTAGGAGGTGTCGGCCCAGACTTTGGCGAGATCTCCCGGACGGCGTCCGACAATTTCATAGGGCACGTCGACATGGTTGACGCGGCGGAAGGATTCGACCATTTCCAGCACGCTGGTGCCGTTTCCGGTGCCGACGTTAATATAGTCGATACCGGTGCGTTTGAACGCGTAATTCAGCGCCAGAAGGTGCGCCTTGGCAAGATCGACAACGTGGATGTAGTCGCGCATGCCGGTTCCGTCGGGAGTATCGTAATCGTTTCCGAAAACCCGCAGTTTCGCAATCTTCCCGGTGGCGACTTTCACGATAAACGGCATGAGGTTGTTCGGGATCCCGTTGGGATCTTCCCCGATCAATCCCGAAGGATGGGCGCCGACCGGATTGAAATAACGCAGGCAGATAAAGCTGTCTTCCGGGTCTGCGTGCGACACATCGGTGAGGATCCGTTCGATCATGCGCTTGGTTTCTCCGTAGGGATTGGTGGTGCCTAGCGGATTGGATTCGTACAAGGGCATCTTCTCGCTGTAGGCGTAGACTGTCGCGCTGGAAGAGAACACCAGGTTATGACATCCGTGTTTCTTCATCGTTTCAAGTAATGTCAGGGTGGTGTCGAGGTTGTTGCGGTAATACATCAGGGGTTTTGCGACCGATTCGCCGACGGCTTTGTAGCCGGCGAAATGAATGACCGCGTCGATGGTATGTTCACGGAAAATGCGGTCCATGAAATCCCGGTCCGCGCAGTCTCCTTCCTCAAAAACGAAGTCTTTTTTGGTGATGGTGCGGATGGCGTCGAGGACTTCCGGTTTCGCATTGTAGAAGTCATCGATCATGACGACATCGTAATCATGGTCCAAAAGTTCGCAGACCGTATGCGATCCGATAAATCCGGCGCCGCCGGTGACGAGAATACATGGTTTTTGACGCAAATTCAGCATAACGTTTCCTCTTTTCGTTACGATTATATCACAACTTCTCGGCCGGTTTAGGTTATAATAAACACGGAGGACTGTATATGGACCATCATATTTTGGAAATGCGCGCGAAATTCGAAGAACTTTTTGATTGTTCCAAAGATGCGCGCTTGTTTTTTTCGCCCGGCAGAGTCAATCTGATCGGAGAACACACCGACTACAACGGCGGTCATGTATTCCCGTGCGCTTTGGAAATCGGCACATATGCGTTGGTATCGAAGCGGGAAGACAGGGAACTGCGTTTTTATTCATTGAACGAAGCGAAGGCAGGGCTTATTCAAACCGATCTGGATCATGCGGATCATTACGATCCGGCGCTGGGCTGGGTCAACTATGTCATGGGAATGATTCACGTGTTTGAAAAACACGGGTATACAATTCCTTCCGGATGGAACATGGTCGTCTACGGAAACATTCCGGTCGCGTCCGGATTATCTTCCTCGGCAAGTCTCGAAATTCTGATCGGTTATATCCTGAAGACGCTTTTCGGATTCGAAGTAAGCGGAACCGATCTGGCGCTGATGGGTCAGGAAGACGAGAACAAGTACATCGGTCTGAACTGCGGCATCATGGACCAGTTTGTGATCGCCAACGGAAAGAAAGATCATGCGTTATTCCTGGATACCGCGACGCTGGAATACAAGACCGTGCCGTTTGTGTTAAAGGGCAGGACGCTGGTCATCATGAATACCAACAAGCCCCGCGGCTTAAAGGATTCCAAATACAATGAACGCCGTGCGGAATGCGAAAAAGCGCTGGAAATCCTGCAAAGCCGTCTGAATATCAAGACCCTGGGAGATCTGACGGATGAAGAATTCGACGCGAATGCGGATCTTCTGAAGGGCGACGTCATTTATAAACGTGCGAAACATGCGGTTTATGAGAATACCCGCACGATCAAAGCGGTGGAAGTATTGCGGAAAAACGATATTGAGGCGTTCGGCAAGCTGATGGACGCGTCGCATGATTCCCTGCGTTATGATTACGAAGTGACCGGCGCCGAACTGGACGCCCTGGTAGACGCCGCAAGAAGCGTCAAAGGCACCATCGGTTCCCGCATGACCGGTGCGGGATTCGGCGGATGCGCCATCGCGATCGTGGAAGACGAAGCGCTGGAGGAATTCAAAAAGACGGTGCGTGAAGAATATATCCAAAAAATCGGTTATGAACCATCGTTCTATGAAGCGGTGGTAGGCGATGGGCCTAAGGAGATAAAAGAATGAACTATCTGGGATTTGGAACACTGAAAGACGGAACGAAGACGCATATTTTCAAACTGGAAAACGAAAAGTACCGCGTAGACATGTCGGATTACGGTGCGACGGTGGTCAACTTCATCGACAAGAAGACCGGCATTGATATCCTTCTGGGTTATACCTCCATCTGGGCGTATACCGCGTCAACTCCGTACATGGGTGCGACGGTCGGGAGAGTCTGCAACCGCATCCTGCATGGAAAATTCACGCTGAACGGCAAGGAATACCAATTACCGCTGAATGACCGCGGCAATACCCTGCACGGCGGGTTGGTAAGCTATGCGAAGAAAGTCTGGGATGTGAAAAGAGAAGGGAAAAACATCCTGGTCTTCACCTATCATTCCAGCGACGGGGAAGAAGGATTCCCGGGCGATCTGGACCTGACGGCGATTTATACGCTGGAAGAAGACGGATTGCGCTTCACCTGGAAAGCATACGCGAAAGAAGATACGATCTGTTCATTGACCAACCATGCGTATTTCAACCTGCACGGACCTTCCGATACGAAGATTCTGGATCATACCCTGAAGATCAATGCGGATACCTATAACCTTCTGAACAATACCGGCGTGGCGCTGGAAGAAAATGTTCCGGTGGAAGGAACTCCGTTTGATTTCCGTACTCCGAAACCGATCGGTCAGGACATCCGGGCCAACGATCCGCAGATCCATATCGCGGGCGGTTACGATCATAACTTCGTGATCAACGGCAAGGGCATGCGTGAAGCGTGTGTTCTGGCAACCGACAAGCTGCGTCTGACCGTGGAAACCGATCTGGAAGGCGTACAGCTTTATACCGGCAACAAGCTTCCGGGCAATGTCGTCGGCAAGGACGGGCATTTCTATCCGCCGTATTCGGGCGTCTGCCTGGAGACCCAGCACGTACCCAATGCGATCAATTACGAAAAATTTGAAAAACCGCTCGTACATGCGGGAGAGACCGTAGAACATACGACGTTCTATCGCTTAGAGGAACTGTAATGGTTTTAGAGCGGAGCTTTGTGCCGGATTCGGAAGAGATCCTTCTTCCGGGAATGATCTACAAGCCGTACGAAACGCCTTTGCGTACGGTCATTGTGACGTTCTCCGATGAAACGGTCAAAGCTTTGCGTGACGCCCGTGCGATCCAGCCGTTATGGGGTTTGGAGATCCGCATCGTTTCCGGAACTTTCTTAGTATACAGAGTCAAGGACCATCCGGATATCGGCGTGTTTCAGACGATCCCCGGAGCGGCGGGAACCGTGGCGTTTCTGGAGGAAGTCGCGTATCGCTGCAAAACCGAAAATTTTGTGCTGTACGGTTCCTGCGGAGCGCTGGACGAAAATCTGACCGCGGGAAAAGTCGTCGTACCGACCAAGGCGTTACGGGACGAAGGCACCAGTTATCACTACCAGTCTTCCGCGGACTGGATCGATATTCCGCGTTCGATGGACGTCGCACGGATTTTTGCGGAGATCGGCGTACCGTTTGTGGAAGGGTATACCTGGACCACAGACGCGATCTACAGAGAGACAAAGGAGGAAGCCGCACGTCATAAGGCGGAAGGATGCCTGGTCGCAGAAATGGAAATCGCGGCGGTACAGGCAATGTGCGCCTTCCGCGGGTATCATTTCTTTCCGTTTGTCTACAGCGCGGATTCCTTAACCGGAGATGTCTGGGAGCCCCGGATCCTGGGGAATCTGTCCGTGGATGAAAGGCTGCACTATTTCGCGCTGGCGCTGGAAATCGCGTTAAGAATCTGATGACAGAAACAGGAAAGTGTAAAAACTTGGGTAAAAACCCGTAATTCATGAAAAAAGAACTATATAATAAAATGTAGTTCTTTTTTTGAGGTGACGCATGATCCGTTTGGAAAACATACAGAAGAAATACATTACCGGCTCGGAAGAGTTACTGGCTCTTAAGGGTATTTCCGTGTCTTTCCGCGACCATGAGTTCGTCTCGGTATTGGGACCTTCCGGCGGCGGAAAGACCACGTTACTCAATATCATCGGCGGATTGGACCGCGCCACCGCGGGGGATCTTTTCATTGACGGAAAATCAACAAAGGAATTCAAGGAACGCGATTGGGATACATACCGGAATCATCTGGTCGGCTTCGTGTTTCAGAATTACAATCTGATTCCGCATCAGACCGTACTGGCGAACGTCGAACTGGCTTTGACGTTGTCGGGCATCCGCCCCGCAGAGCGGAAAGAACGTGCGAAAAAAGCGCTGGAAAGCGTCGGGTTAAGCGATAAACTGGAACGCAAACCCTCTGAACTCTCCGGCGGACAGATGCAGCGTGTCGCGATTGCCAGAGCGCTGGTGAACGATCCGAAAATCATTCTGGCGGATGAACCGACCGGCGCGCTCGACAACAAGACCGGAACTTCGATCATGGAGATCCTGAAGGAAGTATCGAAGGACCGTCTGGTTGTCATGGTGACCCACAATCCGGAACTCGCCAATCAGTATTCCGACCGCATATTGACGTTGTTTGACGGAGAACTGACGTCGGATTCGCGTCCGTTTGATGAAAACGACGAACAGTCCGGTCAGGCGGAAAAGAAAAAACACTCGTCCATGAGCTTCTTCACCGCCTTGTCTTTGTCCTTACAGAATCTTTGGACTAAGAAAGCGCGGACTTTTCTGACCGCGTTTGCGGGATCCATCGGCATTATCGGAATTGCGCTGATCCTGTCGTTATCCAACGGGGTCAACGATTATATTCAGAAAATTCAGGAAGACACGATGTCTTCGTATCCGTTGATGATCCGCAGCCAGTCCACGGATATGTCGGGCATGGTGGCGGGATTAATCGAAGCGCGCCAGGAACTCACGACGGATCAGGACGTGACCGGAGTCAAGGAAAAACGCATCGTGAACGATATGTTCTCGATGGTCGGCACCAACAATCTCTCCCTGTTTAAAGCGTATCTGGATGAAAACGCGCAAGAAGTACATCAGTATACAGCGGCGATCCAGTATCTTTACGGCGTCAACCCGCTGATCTATAAGGAAGATTCGGAAGGAACGTATGTCTGCCTGAACGACAACAACAGTTCCTACTCCATGGGCGGCATGTCGATGTCCTCGTTCCAGGAAATCGTCAGCGACCGGACCATTCTGGAAAACCAGTTCACTCTTCTGGCAGGAAAGTGGCCGGAAAACGCGTATGAGGCGATCTTGATTCTGTCCAATGCGCACATGATCAGCGACTACACGGAGTATTCCGTAGGCTTGCGCGACATGAAGGAATTCCGCGAAATGGTGCAGGCCGCGATGAAAGGCGAACCCATCGAATCCGAAGAAAAACTGCGGGAATACACCTACGAAGATTTCCTGGAGCTTCGATACAAGGTTCTCTCCGCGCATGAGAGATACTCCTACAACAGCGAATACGGCATCTGGGAAAACCGGTCGGATGACGAAGCGTACCTTCGCGAAGCGCTCGATCACGCGGATGAACTGCGGGTCGTCGGGGTGATTGCCCCGGTGTCCTCTTCGCAGATGAGTTTCCTGAACCCCGGCATCGGTTATACATCGGCCTTGCCGGAAGCCATGATGGAAAAGGCAGGGGCGTCCGAAATTGTAGGAATGCAGCTGGAGAAAGAAGACACCAACGTCTTTACCGGAAAGAAATTCGACGATGAAAACGACGAAAACGCGCCGAAATTCGATATGGAATCCATCGTTTCCGTAGATACGGATGCGATCCGCAACGCCTTCGGAATAGATATCGATCCGACCGCGTTATCCAAGAAAATCAGCTCTTCCATGACTGAAGCGCTGTCATACGTCTCCACGGATATTTCCAAAACCGAGGAGAAAGTTACGGATCTGGCGAAGACCTTGATCGCGGGATTCTTACGTTCCAAAGTCAACGAAG
>CACZNO010000209.1 GCA_902782505.1 uncultured Erysipelotrichaceae bacterium
CCGGAAATATGCACGGTGCCTTCCAATGTATGACCGCCTTCAATACGGATCACTTCTTTTTTCATTCCGCACCTCCCGCGAACACTACGCCGGTGTCCTTCAGCGCTTCTTCAATTTCCTTCAGGCTCGGCATATCCGCAGAAGCGGAAGTCGCCGCCGCAGCCGCCATCGCCCATTCCGTCGCTTTCCCGTAATCACCGGTCTCTTCGTATTTCAGAATAAACGCCGCGATCATCGCATCCGACGTACCTAACGCCGATACGACGGGAGTTTCCGCCGGCTCGCCGAAGTACACGCCCTTTTCCGATACCAGGATCGTCGCTTTGCGGACATCCCGCATCAGCACGTTCTTCGCGCCTAAACGGCGAAGTTTCTTTCCCTGTTCGATCATGTCGTTTTCGTATCCCTGCCGTCTGGAGGAAAGAGCGTCATATAATTCGTAAACCGTCGGACGGACCAGCCAGGGGTGAAAATCCAGGGATGCCATAATATATTCCAAAGAAGTGTCCAGCACCAGTTTTCCCGCGCAGCGGCTCGCGATTTCGCAAAGATCACGGAACTCATTGAGCGAAACGCCTTCCGCGGTGGAACCGGAGAACACCAAAGTATCTTCTTTTGTCAGATTTTCCTCGAGATAACGCGTCAGTTCCCGGAACTTCACCGGTGTGACACGAATTCCCGTCAGGTTGATCTGCGTCATATCCGACGTCTCCGAAAACACCTTCACGTTGACGCGGGTAATCCCGTCCGCCGTAATGAAATGATTCGGAATCTGTTTCCGCGTCAGTTCCCCGCGCAGAAAATCGCCGGTAAATCCAGCTAAAAATCCGGTCGCTGTCGTTTCGGCGCCGAAGATCTTCACGGCCTCGGAGACCAAGATTCCCTTGCCTCCCAGAACATATTCTTCGGACTGTGCCCGGTTCAGCTCGCCTACGTGCAGTTCCGAATTCACGATCAGGTCGATAGCCGGATTCAAAGTTACTGTGTAAATCATATTTCTCTCACCCGTAACGATTATAACGTATTTTCCATGCCGGGTGAAGTTACAAAAACAGGAATCAAAATTGACTGCACGCAAGGAAAACGCGCTTTTCCTCTACCCGAAGAAAAATCCCGCTGCCGGGATTTCTTCCTTTTCCCCGGTTCAGGGTTTCCACTCCCGGGGATCTTCCGCAAATCTTTCGATCCGGAATACACCGTGATCGTACACGAATACCGAAATGCCTCCGTTGGGCACCGGGCAGATCGTCTTCTTGTCGCTCATGTACGCGTCGCGCACTTTTCTGCCGCATAACGCTTCCAGCATCTCCACATAGTAAAACCCATGCGACGCGATCAATACGCGCTCCCCGTCGGCGGTTTCCCGCACGATCCGTTCAAATCCGCGGCGGATGCGTTCGCGGAATTCTTCGCGGCTTTCCCCGCCCTGGTCGGCAAACCCGTTTCCTTTGATCCGGGCGTCCACATCTTCTTGATGGGTCGGATGCACGACGCCTTCATACTTTCCGAAATGCCACTCCACCAATTCGTCCGCCGCGAAGGCCGGAACTTGTTCATGTCCTTCCAGCACGATCATCGCGGTGTCTTTAGCGCGCGACATCGGGGAATAATACGCCTTCGTCAATACCGTGTTCCGTAACGCAAGCGATGCGTCTTTCGCGTTTTGAATTCCTTCCGGCGCCAGCGGAGATTCCGTGTTTCCCACCAAACGGGATTCCAGATTGCCTAACGTCGTTCCGTGCCGGACATAATAGAAAGTAATCATATACACCTCACAAAAAAAATATCCCGGATCTCTCCAAGGATATTTTACTTGTTTTAGCTGCGTTTCGAAAGGAAATCCGTCAGAATCGGCAATACCTGTGATTTTCTCGAAAGAATGTTCTTGTGCAGGCTGTGCGATTCCCCGTGCTCGTTGGGGAAGGCCTCGTCGATGACGCCGGCCTGTTCGCCTGCCGCAAAGAAGATGGAGCCGTTGTCGATGACGCTGGTGAACAGGACCACCAGCAGGTCGAGTTCCTTGCGCTTGGCAAAGCTGTCGACGGTCGCCTGTACTTCGTTTTCGCGGATCCGGATGTCCATGATGGACGGAACGATGACCTGCGATACCATCGTATGGAAGTTGTTGATGTCGAAATACTTGATATCCTGGTTGATCAGTTCCGCGATGCTGCGCTGATCGGAAGACGCGCTGGACGTGAACATTTCGTTGCCGAATTCCTCGATATCAAGATCCGCCAGAGCCGCCAGAATATTCGCGGTGTCGCGGTCGCGCTGGGTGGTTGTCGGCGATTGGAACATCAGGGTATCGGACAATACCGCGCCTAACAGCAATCCCGCCAGATTGGTCGGTAACGGAATCTGGTTTTCCCGGAACATCGTCGCGATGATCGTTGCGGTGGAACCGACGATTTCATTACGGAAGGATACCGGCTGGGTGGTCGCGAAATCACAGATGCGGTGATGGTCCACGACTTCCAATAACTGTGCCTTCTCCACTGCGCGGACGGATTGCGAGAACTCGTTATGGTCGACCAGGATAATGCGCTTGTTCTTGTAGTTCATGATGTGATAGCGCGAGACATATCCTGCGAGTTTTCCGTCGTTGTCCACGACCGGATAGGTGCGGTAACGGGACTGCATCATCTTCCGTCCGGCATTTTCCGCCAGATCCTTGGTATGGAAGATCACCGGATCTTTCGTCATCACCAGTTTGACCGGCGGCGCGAAGTAAATGAAACGCGAGGTGTTCATGGTGCCGTGTCCGGAAATGATCACCGGGCAATGGTACTTTTTCGCGGCTTCAATAACTTCTTCCTGCACGCCGTTTTTCGCCCATACGACGATCAGTAAGCCTGCGCCTTTTTCAATCAGAGCCTTCTGCGCTTCCGGATCGTCTCCGAGGATCACGATGCGGTCTTTGATTTCATAATTCGCATACTTCTGGGAAGACAGCGCGACGATGGACACTTTCCCGTTCAGATGATATTCCGGATCATCGTACACCAATGTGCCGCTGATCGTCTTGCGGATATCTTCCACCGATGTCTGCCGCATCAGATCGATGCCCAATGCGGTGTCTCCCAATCCAAGGTTGGCCAAATCGCTCTTGGAGATCAGTCCCTGAACTTTTCCTTCTTCATCCACGACCGCGAAGGAAGGACGGTTGATCGACGTCATCTTCGTCACCGTTTCATAAATCGTGGTGTCAGGCGTTACGGCTACCGGGGAATCCAGTTCGATTTCCCCCAGCGTTTTCCGCGCGTCCTCCAGGAACATCGGTTCTTCAAATCCGAACCGGTTCAGCAGGTATTTCGTCTCGCTGTTGAGTTTTCCCAACCGGCATGGGATGGCCTTATGTCCTTTGGCACGTTTGAAAAAGGCGTATGCGATCGCCGCGGCAATCGAATCCGTATCCGGGTGCATATGTCCGGTAATATAAATGGGTTCTTCCTGTATCATCGCGTTCTCGTGCGAAACAGTTCGCACTTCCTCCGTTTCTAATGTTTTATTGTATCAAACCGACGGAAATGTACAATACAGGGATCCGGCAAAACCGATCCCTGTAAACGTTTTATAAACCTTTTTTCTTGTCTTCCGCGATCATGGCGCGAATCGCTTCGATCGCCACGTCGATGGCGCTTTCGATGCCGTCATGGCTGACTTTCCGGTCTTCCAGTCCGGCTTTTCTTCTTTCCTGATTCTGTAACACGTACAGAACCGTTCCCGAGCGCACGCGCAGATAACTCGAAACCGTGAAGATCGCCGCGGATTCCATTTCGGAAGCCTTGCAGCCGCCCATAATCCAGGCGTTCCACTTGTTCTGTAATTCGTAGCCTACCGGCATTCTTTCCGGGCACTGCTGGCCATAGAAGGAGTCCTTGCACTCCACGATGCCGACATGGTACGGATGCCCGATTTTCTTGGATGCTTCCACCAACGCCGTCAATACTTCGTAGTCCGCAACCGCCGGGAATTCGATCGGAAGGTA
This sequence comes from uncultured Erysipelotrichaceae bacterium, assembly GCA_902782505.1. Classification (GTDB taxonomy): domain Bacteria; phylum Bacillota_I; class Bacilli_A; order Erysipelotrichales; family Erysipelotrichaceae; genus RUG11872. The sequence continues at coordinate 3,992 of CACZNO010000209.1, forward strand.
TTCCTTGGTGGTTCCTTCCATACGGATCGCGCCGTTGGCGATGACGATGTCTCCCGCGAGAATATCGGTCTGCATCGCGCCGCAGGTTCCCACACGCACAAACGTATCCGCTCCGACGTTGACTAATTCTTCCAGCGCAATGACCGCCGAAGGTCCGCCGATGCCGGTCGAAGTAACCGATACCGGAACCCCGTCCAGTTCCCCGGTCCACGTGCAGTATTCGCGGTTGGTCATCACATGACGCGGGTTGTCAAAGTGCTTCGCAATACGTTCGCATCTTCCCGGATCCCCCGGCAAAATCACATAGCGTCCCACGTCGCCCTTTTTTAATTTCACATGAAACTGTAATTCATCCTGAAGTAAATTCGCCATGATATCTCCTTTTCCATGATTTCTGATTTCATTATATCCATCCGGCGGTCTGCCGGTCAAACACTTAATGATTCCAGGGATTGTTCGGATCCGGATCGGTCGGATCCCAACCGCGGTTGGGGCTGTTTGGATCGATTTTCTGTAATTCCGGCTTCCCGAACGGTCCCGGATTCGCGTCATCGTAGAACACAACCTTGGTGCCGTGCGGGCAGTTTTTGAAGATCCACATCACATCCCGCACGCATAAACGCACGCATCCCATGGACGCCGCCGTGCCGAGCTTGTTGTATTCTTCCCATTCCAGATCACCCGGATTCGGGGAATAATACGGCACCGAATGGAACAGAATGTCATCCACGATTCCGTACGCGTAATATCCGTAGACACCGCCGTATAAAGGCCACCAGTACTTGTGTCCCGCCATCCAGCGCGTGTTGGACGGGTCATCGTACGTATAGTATGTACCCCGCGGCGTTGCGGTTCCGGTCGAACACAACATCGCCTTGTACGGAACTGTATAGTTTCCTTCGCTGTCCTTCGTGTACACGTTCACCACATTCGCCGTACAGTTGACATACAGCGCATAGGTGTATCCGTCATCTTTGGATCCGTCACCGCCGGAAGACCCGCCGCCGTCACCGCCGGAAGATCCCCCGCCTCCGGAAGATCCGCCGCCGCCGTCCACCGGCGCAGCCGGCTTTTCTTTTACGGTCACTTTATAATCGGCGGATGTTTCGTTTCCGTTTTGATCTTTCGCTTTCACCGTAACGGTATATTCCCCGGGTTTGTCCGCTTTTACGTCCGATGTTACTTCATATTCCAGGTCTCCGTCCACGGGATCCTTTACGGACGCAATATTGTCTTTCGGATCAAACGATTCTCCTTCGGTAAACGATACCGCCTCTTCCTTGAACTCAATGACCGGACTCTGTGTATCCACAACCGTAAACACCTTCGGCACTTCCCTTGTAACTACCGTCCCGTACTCGTCCGATGCGTTCAGCACATAGAACACATCGTACTCTCCGAGTTTGGTTGTATCTACGGTTTCTGCGCCTTTGATTGTCAGGTTTCCTCCGTGTGTATCCACAAAAACCATCGGATCTACCGCTGCCGTCCCGTATTCAAACTTTCCGCCTTTGGAATCCGGCGTAAAAGAAGTTCCTTCCAGTTCTTCGTTGACCTTGAGTTCATCCCGGAAAGAAATGGTCAGTTCGTTCAGCGCACGGACATACGCGTCCCGGCGTTTCTGGGTTTCTATTTTTTCGTGACGGTAATACAGGTACCCTCCGGCTCCGGCAATCGCCATCACCAGAATCAGGATCCAAACAAGTTTTTTCTTCATATTCTCACCTTGACTTTCGTATTCCTATTCCTCTTTACGAACCAGATTTCTTGCCTTGCGGACGATGGATTCCGTATCCAGTCCGAACACCGGGAAAAGACTCAGACGGTTGCCGGTCTCTCCGAAGCGGTCTTCCACCGCGACATGATCGAACCGGATCTTTCCGACTTTTCCGAGTAACGCGCCCGCGCAGGATTCCGTAAATCCGCCGTGTACGTTGTGTTCTTCCACGGTCAGAAGGTTTCCGGTCTTGCGCACATGTTCCAGAAGTGTTGTTTCGTCAAGCGGCTTGACCGTATGATAATTCAATACCGCACATTCAATGCCTTCTTTGGCTAGGATTTCCGCGGCTTCCATCACAAACGTCGTCATGATGCCGGTCGACGCGATTGTGAGGTCGTTTCCTTCCCGTAAAATCTGCGCTTTTCCGATTTCAATATCGTCTTCCATCGTGGTGATCTGCGCCACCGGTTCTCTTGACGTACGCATATACACAAACCCGTCGTATTCATACATTTTCTTTACGAGCAGTCTTGTCTGGTTGTAATCGCACGGACTTAACACGACCATTTCCGGAATCGCCTTCATCCACGCGATATCTTCCACGCACATATGGGTTCCCCCGTCTGCCGCGGGCGTTACGCCCGAATGCGATCCGACCAGTTTGACGTTCATATGATTGAAGCCTACCGCGTTGCGCACGATTTCGCACGCTCTTCCGGCGGTAAAAATCGCAAAGCTCGTCACAAACGGGACCCATCCCGTATACGCGATACCGGAAGCCATGCCGACTTCGTTCTGTTCGGCAATCCCGGCTTCAATGTAGCGTTCCGGGTATTTCTTCCCGAACGCCAAAGATCCGGTCGCATGTCCGAGATCTCCTTCCAGAACGACGAAATCGTCATGTTCCTCCGCAAGATCCAGAAGTCCCTGTCCGTACCCTGCGCGGGTCGCCAGAAGTTTTTTCTCACTCATGACTGCTTTCCTCCAGTTCTTTCAGGGCGATTGCCAGCTGTTCGGCATTCGGCGCTTTGCCGTGCCATTCGCAATTGCCTTCCATGTAGGAAACACCTTTTCCCTTGATTGTATGCGCCAGAATCACGTGCGGTTTTCCTTCTTCGTGATGTTCAAAAGCCTTCACCAGTTCCTCGAAATCATGGCCGTTGATCTCATCCGCCAGGAAACCGATGGCTTCGTAACGCTTCTTCAGATCTCCCAGGTTCATGATTTCCGCCGTCGTCCCGTCCAGCTGGACCGCGTTCAGATCGACGATGTACGTCAGCTGATCCAGATGATAATGCGCCGCTGCCGAAGCCGCTTCCCAGACGATTCCCTCATCCGATTCGCCGTCTCCGATCAACACGTAAACGTTCCGCGGATCGTTTTTCATCTTGTAGCCAAGCGCCATGCCGGTCGCCGCGGAAACGCCCTGTCCGAGCGATCCGGGGTTGAAATCCGTGAACGGACACTTTTCCTTGATCGGATGCCCCTGTAACCGGGTCCCGTACTTACGGAACGTATGGATCTCCTCCGGTTCAAAATAGCCCTTTTCCAAAAGATACGCGTACAACGCCGGTACGGCATGTCCCTTGGAGAAGATGAAACGGTCCCGGTTCGGATCCTCCGGTGATTCGTATTTCATGACTTTTTCCAACAACACGATCAAAATCTCCACGCACGAAAGCGCTCCGCCCGGATGACCGGAATTCGCTTCCGAACACATCATCAGAATCTTCTTCCGCATCTCCACGGCGAGTTTTTTCCACTCTTTGTACCATTCTTTCATAGATGATTCCCCGTCTTCATATTCGCGGGATCCATGCCCGCTTCCTGAAAATATTATATAATGAGTTCACCGGACTGAAAACCGGAAAACACACAACCGCACGGAGGTATCGATATGAACCGTTTCTATGACGACTGGCACGCAAGCGAGCTCGACACACAGGTGATCTGTTCCGAAAAAACAGACGGAGGTTATTGGATCACGACCGCGGAATCGAATTTCTACGTCAA
>CACZNO010000210.1 GCA_902782505.1 uncultured Erysipelotrichaceae bacterium
CGCGTACGTTTTTTCATCCCAAAGCCCTATCCATTCGTCTTCCGGCAGCCAGACTTCGTGCTTCGCCTCCTGCGGTTTTAATACCGGTGATACCAGAAGGTCTCTTCCGAACAGATACTGCGTCATCGGCATCTTTACTTTTTCATAATGGTAGAACACCGGCCGCATCATCGGCAGTCCTTCTTCCGCGTCTTTTTCCAGCCGCTGAATGTACGGTTTCAAGGCCGCGTGAATCTTCGACATCTTCGCCAGATGTTTCAGCAATTCATCATCCTTGTCAAACTGTACGTTGCGGGAAGGCTGGTTTCCTTCGTGCATACGGTATAACGGCGTAAACACGTTGGCTTCCTCCCAGCGCATCAGCAATTCCCCGGATCTCGTCATGTGCATAATCGTCGTATACCCGCCGATATCGCTGTGGGTCACCGGCTGACCGCTCATCGCCAGGGACAGCGTCGCCGGAATCACGGACGGCAATCCGTCATCCACCGACCAGTCCACGTGCTGGTCTCCGGTCCACATCATCGGCGTATTGCCGACGCTTCCGGAATATCCCGCACGGGTAAAATAGAATAATTCGTCTTTCTTTCCGCATTCTTCGATCGCTTCCCGGTTCATCTTCGCCCAGACCGCCGGCCAGACATTGTGCCATTTCGCCGCGTCTTCTCCGTTATAAAGGAGCGCATCCGGCGGTAAGTATTCCCCGAAATCGGCCATCCATCCGGACATTCCGATTCCGATCATGTTTTTCTTGATCAATCCCTTGTACCAGTCGTACGCTTCCGGATTGGTAAAGTCGATCATCGCCGCCGGGAACGTCGTAATCGTCACCAGGTAATCTTTTCCTTCGCGGTCCTTCACACAATACCCGTGTTCCGCCGCGTATTTGTATAACGGCTTCTCCAGCGCCATAAACGGATTGATATACCCCAGGAAGTGCACTCCTGCGGCTTTCCATTCCGCGATTTTCTTCTGTAATTCGGGATACAGTTCCTCATCGGCTTCCCAGTTCCACATGACCTGGTAGCCAAATCCGGTCTTGCGGCATCCGCACCAGTCCTGCGACCAGACCCCGCACACCTTCGCGCCGGCGTCCTTCGCGGCCTTCACGCGCCGGTCCACCGCCGCGCATCCTTCCTGAATCGCCAGAATCACCCCGTCATGGACCCAGTCCGGCAGCTTTCCGTAATACCCGAAGACCTTGCGCATTTCCCGGGAAATATCCTCGTACGATTCTCCCTCGCCCATGACGAATACCGGCGGTTCGTTGAAATGCAGGGTCATCGTGTGTTCTTCACGGAAATCGAATTCCGCGTATTCTTTCGTGTCCGCATGGAAGAAGTACTTCTCGGAAGACACGAACGTCGGCTGAACGTAATACGATTCGTATTTTTCAAACGCCAGCCGGTGTTCATACCGCGGTCCGCGGATTTTTTCCCGGACGATTTTTCCGGTGATCCGCGCCGCGTTCTGGTGTTCCGCGACATAAATACGCACGCGGTTCTGTTTCAGGTTCAGTTCCGAATAGGTTTCCCCGCATCCGTAAATCTCTTCGTTTTTATGCGACGGCAGGATCAGCCAGTACCGGTTGAACCCTTCAAAGTCTCCGCGTAAAGCCGCTTCCCACAAACCGTTTTGATGTTTAACGTCCAGGGAATAGTCTTTCCCGGTCGCATCGTCTTCATAAAGCACCCGGAATCCCTTCGCTGTTTCGACGATTCCGGTTTTGGACAGTTTCCGTCTTCCGAAATACGCTTTCCTGTAACGGAAACTTCCGCGGTTCATCGTGAAATCGTTGCGTCCTTCGCCGATTTCGACTTCCGCCTTCTTTAAGCGTTCGCTCACATCGTATGCCATCTCTACCTCCGCATCCGTAACCGGATTCCGTTTGTTTCACATAGTTTCTTCGCGTCATCCCAACTGCCCGCACCGGTGTTGGCGCCGGTCTTTCCCAAAACCGAAGCGCTTTGTGCGGAACCGGCCGCTCCGGAAGAAGGAATATCATATCCCTTGAGCCAGGCGCTCACAAATCCCGCCAAAAACGCGTCCCCGGCTCCGGTCGTATCCACAGGAATCCCGTGATACAGCGTCGGCAACCGCCATTCTTCTTTGAAATCCGTCAGATATACGCCTTCTTTTCCCAGCTTCACGCCGAAGATACGGATCGGCCATTTCCGGAAAAACGCCGTGATCTCTTTCAGATCTTCCGACCGTGCGTACATCTTGGCTTCCTGCAGGCTCGGAATGAAAATATCGCAGTGATCAAGCGCGTCCTCAATGTTGTCCAGCCACTTCCCGTCCTTATCGAACGTCACGTCCAAGGATGTCGTCAACCCCAGGGAATGCGCCTTTTGAAACAGACGCCCGAGCGGTTTTCCGTCGATGCCCGGCAATACATTGGCGCTGGCGAAATGAAGATGTCCTGCCTTCCGTAACATTTCCTCTGTGACCATCTCTTCCGAGAAGACATAGTTCGCGTTGTCCGGAACCCGTAAGATATGGCGGTCGCCTTCCGTATCCACCAGCAAGACCGGCGAAGCGGTATGGACATCCCCGCGCTCTGTCAGATCCCCCGTCCGCGCGCCGGCTTTCAAAAGGTCCTGTTTTACGAGTTCTCCCGCACTGTCTTTCCCGATGCACGCCGCGACGGATACCTTCATCCCCAGTCTGGCCATATTCACGGCCGCATTGACCGCATCTCCGCCGCTGGACGCAAAGTAACCCTTCGCGGTCATTCCGTCCATACGTAAAAAGTCCGGATCCACACCTGTGAAAATCGTATCCCAGGTCGCAATACCGGCGCATAGCACATCTATTTCCCTTTGATTGATCATATTCTATTCCTCGTGTATTTCTATTATATCAAACAATTGTGAAAAAACGGCAGGTATCATCAACCTGTCGTTATACTTTTCCGCACAGAATCTTCGAATAATCCATCCGGATCTGTTTTACGCTTCTTTCGGCACCGTGCCGAGCTGTTCGATCCCGTGTTCAAACAGATACAGATTATTCTCTACCGCGTTATGCATCCCGTTCACCGCGAAGTATTTCACTGCCAGATCAAACGGTTTCGAATCCGTCAGACTGTATCCGGCTTTCTTCAGCAACTCCTCCAGCGTCTCCAGATCCAGTCCCAGCGCCAGACCTAACGCGCAGACCGTATTCTTGCCGGGCGTGTAGTCCTTGTTGGAGATGATCTTGGAAAAGTGCTGTTTGGTGATGTTCGCGGCACGGTAAATCTCCGGTCCTTGCATCCCGCTTTCCCGCACCAGTTCCCATAAG
>CACZNO010000211.1 GCA_902782505.1 uncultured Erysipelotrichaceae bacterium
AAGTGGGGCATCAAGATCAACCGTGTTGAAGTCAAGAACATCATGCCGCCGACCGCTATCAAGGAAGCCATGGAAAAACAGATGAAGGCAGAACGTGAAAAACGTGAAAAGATCCTGCAGGCGGAAGGTGAAAAACAGGCACAGATCACCACGGCAGAAGGTGAAAAGGAAGCTGCCATCTTACGCGCAGACGCGGTCAAGGAAAAGAGAATCCGTGAAGCGGAAGGTGAAGCGCAGGCGTTACTGGCTGTCCAGAAAGCCAACGCGGACGCGATTCGCTTACTGAACGAAGCCGGAGCTTCCGACAAGGTCATCGCACTGAAGAGCCTCGAAGCTCTCTCCAAAGTTGCCAACGGCAACGCCACCAAGATCATCATCCCGAGCGATGTCCAGAATCTCGGCGGCGCGATCCCGACCATCAAAGAACTCTTATCCGGTGACAAGAAGTAAATCCTGACTTGAAACAGGCCTTCGGGCCTGTTTTTTATTGTACAATGAGAGTATGAAAAAACTCAGACAGGACGCACAGATCATCATGGAAGCCGGTATCCGCGCCTCGCTGGCGGACGAAGCTGTTTACGAAGCCCTTTCCGGGTTTCACCCGGGATGGGGAAAAACTATTTTGATTGCGGTCGGAAAAGCCGCGTGGGACATGGCTAACGCCGCGCTTTCTTACGGAATCCGCATCGACGAAGGAATCGTATTGACCAAGCACAAACATTCCAGAGGTCCTTTACCGCGCACGGAGATCTACGAAGCCGGTCATCCGGTACCGGATGAATTCTGTTATCCCGCAGCCAAAAGAATTCTGGAAATCACATCGGAACTCACCGGGGAGGATACGGTATTGTTCCTGGTGTCCGGCGGTGCCAGCGCCTTATTCGAGTATTCTTCGCTGCCGCTGGAAGAGCTTCAGCGCATTTCTTCGGAGTTGCTGAAATGCGGTGCGTCCATCGATGAAATCAACACTGTCCGTAAACGCCTCTCGTTGGTCAAAGGCGGACGGTTCGGCGCCCATTGCGCACCTGCGAAGGTGTTCGCCGTCTTACTTTGCGACGTTTTGTCCGGACGCCCGGATATCGTCGGAAGCGGTCCGGCCGCCCCGGATCAGTCCACTGTGAAAGAAGCCGAAGAAGTCCTGCACAAATACGGAATCACCCTGAGCGGGGAAGGCGAAAGACTCTTACACCGCGAGCCGGTGACCTCCCTTCCCCATTGCGTGAACATTCTCGGCGCAGATATCCGCCGCTTAATGTCCTCGGCGGAAAAAACGGCGGAATCCCTGGGATACAAAGTCCTTACCGTACCGGAATACATGACGTGCGAAGCGAAGGACGCAGGACAATGGATGGCGGAAAAAATCAACGTGATCGCAAAAAAAACCGCGCAGCCGTTCGCCTTGATCGCGGGCGGAGAAACCGTTGTCAAAGTCACGGGAAACGGCTTAGGAGGGCGAAACCAGGAGATTGCCCTTTCCGCGGCGCGTTATCTTGATCACATTCCTGCCTGCGTCTTCTCGTTTGGAAGCGACGGTACGGACGGACCGACGGATGCGGCCGGCGGCTATATCGATCCGGACATCGTAAAGAAAATGCGGGAATGCGGGATCGATCCGGCAGAAGTTCTCGCACGGAATGATTCCTACCATGCGCTGGAAAAGGCCGGCGGTTTACTGATCACCGGTCCCACCGGCACCAACGTCAACGACTTAACCTGCGCGTTATATTGGCCTTTATCCCCGCTGGACGCGGCGGATATACAAAAAGACGATCCGGACATCACGGAAATCCGGGGTCTTTACGAACGCGCTTTCCCCTCTGATGAACGGATGCCCTGGGAGATTCTCCTACAGTATCTGGATGAAGACCGTACCCTCACAAAATATTCTGCCTTCGGAAAACCGGTCGGGTTTACCTATACTTACCGCACGGAAGATATGATTTACCTCGGCTATTTCGCGGTGGAAGAAGACGACCGGCATTACGGATGCGGACAGGAGATATTGGCGCATCTTATCGGAAACAATCCCGGGAAGCGGATCATCATCGACATTGAAAAAGAAGATGAAAACGATCCGGTAACAATCACGCGCAAGAACTTCTACCGGCACGCGGGCTTTCACGATACGGATGTCGCGTACCGGTTTTACGGGGTCGATTACGAATTGATGGTATACGGCGGAACAGCGTCGAAAGAAGACTGGGATCTTCTCGCACGACGCCATTGGGGCAAAAACATCCGGCGCCCTGTCTACTATGAAAAGGAGGACAAGTCATGATCTGGATCATCGCGGGAATTCTGATTTTAGCGGTTGCCTTTTACTTCGCCCATAAATTGTCCCTGGGGTTCATCGGACGGGAAGAACCGGTGGAAAATCCTTTGCCCAACCCCAATGACGACTGGTACGAGTACATGCAGGACTATTATGCCTCCAAAAAACACATGGCGAACGCACCCCATGAAGACCTCGAAATCCTTTCCGAAGACGGACTTCGCTTGCGGGGAAGACTGTACCGGATCAAGCCGGACAACCATAAGGTCGTCATCGGATTCCATGGGTACCGGGGCTCGGCGGAAGCGGACATCGGCCGGTTTATGAAAATGTATGAACACGCGGGATATGACTGCCTGGCGATCAGCGAGCGTGCGCATAACGATTCCGAGGGGAAATATGTCACCTTCGGCGTACGGGAATCAAAAGACGGCATCCTCTGGGTCAGGGAGATCCTGCGGCTTTACGGAAACAATGTGAACATCCTGATCCATGGGGTCTCAATGGGCGGCGCCACCGTTTTGATGATGAGCGGAAATCCTTCTCTTCCTTCCCAAGTCAAGGCCGTTATTTCCGATTGTGCCTACGATACCCTGATGAAAGAAGCCGGTTCCGCGCTTACCCAGTATTCTCCGTTTATGCAGAAAATCGTCCTGGGCATTCTGAATATCAACGCGAAGATCTTCGCGGGTTATTCCCTGAAAGAAGCCTCCCCCGTCGAGGCCATCAAAAACGCAAAAATCCCGTGCCTGTTTGTGCACGGCGACCTCGATAACTTCGTTCCGCGTCCGATGATGGACATTCTCTTTAACGCCTATCCGGCAGACAAAGACGCCTTCACCGTCAAAAACGCGGTGCACGCCTGCGCGTATTCCAAAGATCCGGAAGGATATGAAAAAAAGTTTATGTCCTTTTTGAATAAACATAAACTACTGGAATAATCATGTTTACGATGAGCCCTCCGGTTTCTACAAGCGAATTATCTCGCTCGGATATAGACCGATCAAGTTCCTCAAATGACTAAAAAACCTCGGGGTATAACTCCGAGGCTTTTGTAATAATTCCTGTACGAACATCTTTATCAGACTGTTTTACGGAATCAGGGTAATGTTGTGAACCGGCGTAAAGTCGATCTTCGGATGCTTCATGATATACTCCGCAAGGATTTCTACCATACTGCGTGCGTCTTCCTTTACGGTAGGCGCGTTTTTGATCATGTCAAACTCTCCGCCTCCGACGGCGCGGTAGTTATTGACGGCGATCGTGAATTTGTCGCTGTCTTTCACCGGTACGCCGTTTCTGGTCAGGGATATTACCCGCTCCCCGACCGGATTGGATACTTTGACCGTGTATTCGATGCCGTCCGCCATATCATAGTTGTGATAGAGCGGATGCGCCGGGATCGCGCGGTCAGAGACGGTGATTTGTCCGTCTTTGACCGTCCAGAATTCCGCGTTCTTTTCGAGGTATTCCTTTAACGCCGATCCGGTAATTTCCTTGACCACCAAGGTATTTGGGAACATGTACGTGGACAATAAGCCGCGCATCGTGATCTCTTGGGGAAACCCGGTCGCACCCTGGAACAGGGCGGTCGCGGAGAGATCCGCACCGGACATCTCCATGAAGGCTTCGTTCATCAGAGTGATGACCTGCGCCTTATGGATCCTTGCGTCCATCGGATCTTTGACCCGAAGGTCCTCCGTGCATTCTCCGAGTTTCTTGTCGAGCCAGGAAAGGCATGCGTTCTCGTACGGAAGGAGTTTCTCCAACAATACGGGATCGTCTTGGGTTTCTTCCGTTACCGGCACGATGGACGTCGTGATTTTACGCGTCTTCGTGTCGATATCATGGACGGCGATTTCCTGCGCCCGGGACTTGGTCTCGGTGTAGGCGGTGCCGCATAAGACGCCCTGCGCACTGTCGTGCTGGTGTCCCATGATCAGAAGATCCAGTCCGTCAATGTCCTGCATGATCCGGTAGCCTTCGTTTTCATCGGTTTCCGACGTAATTGCGCCGGTAACGGGATGTTTTTCGAAGCCTCCGTGATATACTCCGACAATGACGTCCGCGTGTTCTTTTTCCTTGATTTCGGAAACTGTCTTCACCGCGTAATCATACGCGTCGAGAAACTCCACGCCCTCAATGTTCGCGGGGTTTTCCCAATGCGGCACGTACTGGGTCGTGATGCCGAAGAAGGCGATCGTAAGACCCGCGATCTTCCGGAGAAGATACTTGGGACCCAAAGGAACTCCGTTATGAACGACGTTTCCTGTAATACAGAAGGCGCCGGTTTCACGCAGGAATCTCTTCAGTTCCTTCATGCCGTAGTTGAAGTCGTGATTTCCGACATTCACGTAATCATATCCCATGACGGATAACGGAATGGCCGCCGGATTCGGACGGGTTCTGTCCACGTGATAATAATGGAAGATGAACGGTGTGCCTTCCAGGGAATCCCCGTTGTCGATCAACAGGGTGTTTTCATCCCGGAGGGAATCCACCAGCGTTTTCATCTTGACCATTCCCATCGGACGGGAACCGCCGCGGGCATAATCTGTTCCAAAAATCATACCGTGTACATCGCTGGTCACTAAGATCCGGATACGGTCCTTCATTCTCATCACCTCGGTCAAGGATAGATTATTATATACGGGATTCACGGCTTGTCAAATACTTTTTTTACAAAATTTTTCCGAACAATGTGACTATAATAAAAATATGAGAGAAGAACTTCGTCCCTACATTCCGATGACGGTCGCGGTTTCCAAATACCGTACACCCGAAGAAATCCTCGCACGGTATAACGAAGGATACCGGCTGTTTGCGGAAAACCGCGTACAGGAACTTTTAAAGCGTGTATCGATTCCGATGGAAGGCGTCAAGTGGCATCTGATCGGGCACCTGCAATCCAACAAGGTCCGGTCGGTTTTACCGTATGTTGAACTGATTCATTCGGTTGATTCCGAAAAGCTGCTGCGGCTTATTGACCGGGAAGCCGCGCGAATCGGGAAAACCCAGTCCGTTCTGATCCAGGTCAACGTCGCAAAGGAAGATACCAAGTTCGGAATTTCCGCGGAAGAACTGATTCCCTTCATCAAAAAATGCGAGGACCTGGAACATGTTTCCATCGAAGGAATCATGGTCATCGGTCCTCACACGGACAATAAAGAAGAAATACGGCGCGTGTTCCGTGAAGGAAGACGCTTATTCGAAGAAGGATTCACCCTCCGGCAAAACAACGTTCGCTGGAAGACTCTTTCCATGGGCATGTCTTCCGACTGGAAGATCGCCGTCGAAGAGGGATCCACCCTTCTGCGTTTGGGCAGGATCCTGTTTACAGAGGAAGATCCTCAAGATATTTAAGATCGGGAACGGAGTCCTTTTTGACCATATCCCAGGTCACCGGGGTGACGGTGATATAGCCGTTCTTGTCGGCGGTCACATCGTTTTCCAGGGTTCCTTCCTGGTGCATCATCGTCTTGTTGGCCGGCGGGTTCAGATACGAAGGCTTCATGTGAAAAGTAATCGTATCCCCGTCTTTTTCAATGGCGTAATCGAAATGGTAGACCCGGATGCCGTCAAAACGCGTGACTTTCAGCCCGCGGATCTTCGCGGGATCTCCGGAAGGCACATTCAGGTTGAACACGTACTTTGCGCAATGCGGATCGTTCAGATAATACGGCAAAAGCTTTGCGGCGATTTCCGCGGGATATCGGAACTGCCCGTTTTGAGGCCACGTCACCGAGACCGCCATCGACGGAATATCGTGCAGGATCCCTTCCAGCGCCGCGCCGACCGTTCCCGAGGAAATACAATCCGAAGACATGTTGTCGCCCCAGTTGATGCCGGAAATCACGACGTCCGGTTTTACCGGCAGAAGATATCCCAACCCGACGTATACGCAATCCGCCGGCGTTCCGCTTAAGGCATACGCCGATACGGCGCCTTTGTATTCGCGTTTCTGCGCGGTAAGGTCCTTTTGGATCGTCATACTGTGACCGGCGCCGGATTGCTGGACGGAAGGCGCCACAACGTACAGTTCGTGCGCGGATAAGGCGTCCGCCAGAGCGCGTAACCCCGGAGCGTCGATTCCGTCGTCATTGACCAGAAGAATCTTCATCTTACTTCTCCGTCAGATCCAGCATTTCCTTATGGTCCAGAAGATACCGGATCACGCCGTTTTCATAGTTGTAATAATCCGTGACCGTGCGGGCGGCTGCCAGGGCTGCCTTGGACGCATTCTTCATGGCGACCGGATACCCGACGGTTTCAAACATGCGCAGATCGTTTTCCGAATCGCCGAAACCCATCGTCTTGGCCAAAGGCACATGAATCGCGCCCATCAGATACTGGATCCCCACGCCTTTGTCGACAGCGCGGTGCGTGAATTCCAGCGAGAACTGGCTTGCGACCACACCGTTGATCTCCGAGTAATTCATTTCCTCATGGTACCGGCGCAGAACTTCTTTCTTTTCTTCCGGGTTATGCCACCAGACCGCCGCTTTAGGCCAGGGGCGGTTATAGACTTCATGGAAATCGGTTTCCACGATGTGCAGGTAATCCTCGTTGGAGATTTCCGTGATCATCGGCGTGGTTTTCTTACAATACAGCGTCGTTTCATCCGAAACCGTCAGATCGATGCCTTCCATGTCGTAATAAAGATCCAGAAGACGGTTGATCCCCTCCGCGGGAATCGGCAGGATCTCTTCAAAATATCCGGTGCGGAAATTCTGGATGTGCGAACCGTTCATGCCGACTGCTAGAGAGAAACTCTCGTATACGCCGGCGCCTAACAGTTTGCGCTTGATTTCTTCAATCGGACGTCCCGACGCGATCCCGAACAGGATCCCGCGGTCCGACAAATATTCCAGGCCTTCTCTTGTGATCTGGGTGATGCGGGACTTGTCATCCAGCAGCGTCCCGTCCATGTCGAAGAAGACCGCTTTGATTTTTTCCATCGTTTTTCCCTCCTTAACTTTTGTATCATACGGAAAAATCCGGAGATTGTAAACGAAAAAGATACCGTTTTCGTTGCGGTATCTTTGTTTCTTATTCAATGCCGGTGATTTGTACGCCTTCGATGCGCGTTACCGACGGAACTAACGCCGAATCGTACTGGCGTAATTCCTTCGACAGGTACATCTTTTTCGCCAGTTCGCGCATGTTGCCGGAAACCGAACCGCCGGATACCGGGGTCACGATGCCGTCATGACGCCAATACGCCAGACGGATTTCCCCCGCGATATCGCCGGTGATCGGGTGGCACTGGAAATCCGAGAATTCCACGATTTCCAGACAATCCCCTTTCCGCAATTCCGAGGCGCTTTTCGTACCGCCTTCCACCGAATAATTGTAGACGATGGAGCTGTGGTCCAGGTTCAGATACTGCGAGAACTGCCGGTTTCCGTAGAAGTTTTCCGGGATGTTGTTGCGGATCAGGCAGCGGTCACGGATCAGGGCGCCTTCTTCGTCAAACAGGAAGTTATGGCTGGAATTTTCCAGTTCGTGTAACGCATACAGCGTAACCATATCGCCTTCCGGATTTTCCACGATCGGCTTTCCGATCTCGTAATCCGAATAACGCATGTACTTCGCCGCGGCGGACATCCGGTCCAGATAGAATCCTTCATAGATCGATAAAACATCACTGGTGGAGAAAATCACCGGGAACTTGCCGAGTTTCGGCGTCGGGACGCAGAGAAGACGGTCTTTGCCGAAACGCAGAGTTTCCGTAATATCACGCACCAATGCGGCTTTATCGCAGGTGCCGGACGTATAGTTCCGGTATAATTTGATCTCGTGGCCTTCCTTGCGGGCATTTACGATGATTTCCAGCATCGAGCTCGGATATTTCACCGTGTAGTCGATGCCTTCCGAGTTGATGATACGCCGTTCGATCTCCTTGATGAAGATCTCGTACGAGTTGATGTCTTCCCCGGAAGTCTCGTTGACGGAATGAACCGCGTCAAAGAAATCCTTCGCAATCTCCGAAACGGAAATCACCTTGGGCTTTTCTTCCTGGAAAGTCACGCGGTTGTTGAGGCGGTACATCGGGTTTTTCACAAACGCCGCCTGTTCGCAAAGCCGGGAGATCATCGTGCGGACTTCTTCCTTCGACGCGGTCGGCGCGATTTCCGCCTTGGCGCTGCCGAGATACTGCCCGCCTTCCAGCGAACGGTACACCTTCACGACCACGTGTTCGGTATCCCTTACGCGGTGCTGGTCCAGTTTGTGGCGGATCAGGTAAAATTCCCAGGAATGAATCTTGGTGTCGGTAATTTCATAACCGGTTACGTCACTGTATTCCAGGACGTCGCGAATCGTATCCAGTATCATTATCCCAACCTCGCTCTCGCTTTAAGGTACGGACCTCCGTCCGCAACCTTGACAAATTCCTTGTAGCCTTTGCCGCAGAAGCCGTTTCCTTCCACGCCGCAGTCTTTCGACGCCATGGAAACAGACCCCAGCAAATCCGGCACATATCCGGTCATGACAACCGGCGAATACATTTCCCCGGTCAGTTTGCCGTCTTTGATTTCATACGCGCGGGATACCAGGCACTGAATACCCCAGTGTTTCGGGTCTTCCATACCGCTTTCCACGCCTTCCAGTAAATATCCGTATTCCACGGACGCAATCATCTCTTCCAGGGTATTTTCTCCGCTGTCAAACAGGGTGTTGGTCATACGGGTGTAGACCTTGTGTTCGAAGTTCTGGCGTTTCCCGTTGCCGGTCGGCGCAATGCCCAGACGCAGCGCGCTTAACGCATCCGCGATCCCGGTCTTCAGGATCCCGTGATCGATCTCGATGACATCGCCCGCGAGGGTTCCTTCGTCATCAAACGCAAATGCGGTAACGCTTTCGGCACACTTCGCGCCTTCGTGCATCGTCACCAGATCCGAACCGACGCGCTTGTTGATGTATTCCTTGCCCAGTGCGCGGTTTTTCACGAACATATCCATTTCCACGCCGTGTCCGAACGCTTCATGCGCGATCAGTCCGGTAACTCCCGGGTCGGTGATGATATCGTATTCCCCCGGAACCAGGCGTTTCGCCTTCAGCATCTTTTCCGCGGTCTCTGCGAGTTTCTTCGGAAGCGGACGCAGTTCCTCAAAGACTTCAAGACCCTTGCAGCCGGAAATACCGTCGTATCCGAAGCGGCTGTCTTCCTCGTTCGCCGCCACCAGAAGCATATTCGCCTCGGAATACACATAACTCTGGCGCAGATCCCGGTTCATCGTCAGAAACATCTTCGAAATGTGCGTGGACTGGGCCGTGACGGAACACTGTACCGCATGCGGCGCCAGTTTCATACCTTCCGCGGTCAGTTCCCCGAACAGGTTGATGTAGTAATTCACATCGGCCTTTTCCGGCAGGATCCCGGCCTCTTTTTCCACAAACAGCGTCAGCGGTTCATCCGCGAGTTTCTTGGTGAAATACGGTTTGGTGCGCGTCGCGGCCAATACTTCCAGCTGTGCGTCAAGTTCCGCACGGATTTTTTCCGCGAGATCTTTCATGCCGGCCGGATCAAAACTGTTGAACGCGTATTCCGCGTAGAGACCGTTTTTATAAACACGGACGACGTTTCCGCGTTCGGTCGTCAGGTTGTCATTCGACACCGACTTGTTTCTCGGGGACACCGATATCTGCAATCCGACCGAATCCGTGGAAAGAATACTGACGTAGTCGTAATCCTTCCGGAGGATTTTCACCAGATTTTTCATCGGTTCCGCCAGAGAATTCAGATAATTTGAAAAAGGAGCTTTCATTCTCACCCATCCTTTCTTTTCGTTCAGCGGACAAAACAAGGTATGAAAGTAATCATCTCCCATACCTTGTCTTCCTTCATTCAGAATATTGACAATTATTCGGCGGATTCCTGTTTAGCGGCTTCTTCCGCTTCCTTGGCCAGTCTGCGCTTTTCCGCGTCCTCTTCTTCGAGCTTGCGGTACGCGACTTTTCCGACTAAAGTCTTCGGGAGTTCGTCACGGAATTCAATTTCCTTCGGCATCGCGTACTTCGCAATGTTCTTGCGGCAATACGCCATCAGTTCTTCGCGTGTTTCCTCGCTCGGTTCTACGCCCGGTTTCAGCATCACGAACGCCTTGACTGCCTGCATTCTGTAGGCATCCGGAATTCCGATGACACAACTCATCTGGACTTTTTCATGTGCGTCGATGATGTTTTCGAGCTGCGCCGGATATACGTTGTAGCCGGAGCTGATGATCATGCGCTTCGCTCTTCCGCGGAAGTAGATGAAGCCTTCGTCATCCATCATGCCGAGGTCTCCGGTATAAACCCAGGTTAAGCCGTCCGCGTGTTTGCGTAAGGTCTGTGCGGTTTCTTCCGGATGTTTCATATAACGCTTCATGACCGTCGGACCGGCTAACAGGATTTCACCCTCTTCGCCGTAGGGAACTTCTTCGTCCGTACCCGGCTTAACTACTTTGATGTAGACATCCGGGAACGGAATGCCGATGCTTCCTTCTTTGTAACGGTCACGCGGAGTCAGGCAGCACGCCGTAACGGTTTCGGTGGTGCCGTATCCTTCACGTACCTGGACCACCGCCTGATGGTCCGCCAGGAACTTGTCAAATTTCTTCTTTAATTCAATGGACAGGGAGTCGCCGCCGGAGAATACACCCTTGAGGCAGCTAAGATCCGCTTTTTCCATCGACGGAAGTCTTAAGAGAGCTTCATACAGAGTCGGAACACCGGCAATGAAGTTGCAGCGGTATTTCGTAATCAGTTTTGCGTAGCTCTTTGCGGTGAAACGCGGAACCAGAACGCATCTTCCGCCCTGGGACAGCATCGTATGGATGCAGACGCCTAACCCGAAGCCGTGGAATAACGGCATCGCCGCCAGCATCTTATCGCCGATGCGGTAAATCGGGTTCGCCGCAACGATCTGCTGACCTAACGCGTTGAAGTTCAGGTTCGTCAATTCGATACCCTTGGTCGTACCTGTGGTTCCTCCGGAATACAGGATGACCGCCGTATCATCCGGCTTCTGTTCCGCCTTGTAGTTATAGAAACAGAATCTTCCCAAACGCATGAAGTCTTTCCAGCGGATGACCGGTGCGTCCTTCGGGATTCTCTTGATCTTTCTGCCTTCCGTCAGCATATATCCCGCCATGATCGGCTTGGACAATTCGTCCTTGACGCTGGCGATGATGATGTTGACGACTTTCGTGTTCGCACGGATATTTTCAAACTTGTTATAGAACTGGTCCAGCGTGATGGCGGTGACGCTTTCGGATTCGTTTAGATAGAATTCGATTTCCTTTTCCGCCGATAACGGATGGATCATATTCGCAATCGCTCCGACCAGGTTGCAGGCGTAGAACATATAAATAGCCTGCGGGCAGTTCGGCATGGCGATGGTAACCTTGTCGCCCTTGCGGACGCCGATGGTGCGCAGAGATTTCGCGCATTCGTTGATATGCGTGATCATATCGCGGTAGGTCGTACTTCTTCCCATGAAGTCGAACGCGATGTTGTGCGGATACTTTTTCGCGATAGCTTCTACCGCGTCATACATGCTTCCCTGGAAGTAATCCAGATGAAGCGGTACATCTCCCATCTGGGAATACCAGGGAGTTTTAACCTGTGTGTTTTCCATAATGCCTCATTTCTAATATCGATCAAATGTTGGGGACAAAACCAAACGATATTATACCGCGGTTTTGCAAGAAAGAAAACGTTATACTGCTTTAAGATACGCTTTATGGCGCCGAATGACGACATACACGAAAATTCCCTGTACCAGAAGAGACAAAACCACGAAAAGATACTGTCCCTGTACTAAGAAAGTTCCCGCCAGGCAGTTCAGGAAAATCTGAATCCAGCTGCCTCTGGCTGCCGCGAACATGAATTCCTTCACCGACAGGGAAGAATCCTTCGCGATATACGGAACCCACCCGTTGGGAATTCCCGGAATCATATACCCCAAACGCACTACCACATCCGGACGCTCGGCAGCCATTGCCCGGCGTACCCAGGTGCGGTTGATCCGTTCGCCGATCTTTCCGGTAAACTGGATCCCTGTCTTGCGCGCGATATAGTATACCAGCGTGTTTCCGAGCACAAACCCGATATATGTCACCGCAAAGGATTCCGCAAGTCCGTAGATCACTCCCGCCGCAATTTGGATCACAATGCACGGGAATACGATCGTGACGACCTGCAGGATACTGAGCATGAACGTGCTTAACAGTCCTTCCCAGTGTCCCATGGAGGAAAGATATTCCTGTATCGCCTTGTCATCGCCCTTGGATAAAACCTGGAACAGTCCGATCAGCTGCGGACCGAACGACTGCCATAAGAAAAATCCCGTCAAACCGACGGCGGCGATAATCAATACAGCCAGTACGATCTTCTTCGCATACGTTTTCATACTGCCCATTATAGAAGTTTTCCAAAAAAAAGGAAGTGTTCTTCACTTCCTATGTCATTCGTTTTTCTTATGCGCCTGATGCGGAGTCCTTTTTCGCCGTCTTCATAAACTGGGTTTCATACAGTTCCGCATACACGCCGCCGTTTTTCACTAAGTCCTCGTGCTGTCCGCGTTCGACGATGGTTCCGTCCTTGATGACCAGAATTTCGTCCGCGGCCAGAATTGTCGACAGCCGGTGCGCGATCAGAATACTGGTGCGCGATTCCACCAGCGGATCGATGGCTTCCTGAATCTTGGCTTCCGAAATCGAATCCAGCGCGCTGGTCGCTTCATCGAAAATCAGCAATGCCGGGTCTTTCAGAAGAACACGCGCAATGGACAGACGCTGTTTCTCACCGCCGGAAAGTTTTAATCCGCGGTTCCCGACCATGGCTTCAAACCGTTCGGGCTGTTTCTCGATGAAATCATAGATGTTGGCCTTCTTGCAGGCGTCAATCAGTTCTTCCTCTGTGGCATCCGATTTCGCGTACAGCAGATTCTCCCGGATCGTACCGTTGAACAGATAGGTATCCTGGGTTACGACGCCGATATTCTGACGCAGGTAATGCAAATCCAGATCCCGGACGTCGTTTCCGTCAAACAGAACTGCCCCGTCGTTCACATCATATAAGCGCGGGATCAGGTTGATGATTGTGCTCTTGCCGGCGCCGGACGGGCCTACGATCGCTACGCAGTCTCCGCTTTTCAAAGTGAAGTTGATGTCCTTGAGGATCATCCGGTCTTTTTCATACGCGAAGGCCACATGCCGGAATTCCACTTCACCCTGCGCCGGTACGCTTGGAATCAGCGCGTTTTCCCTGTTTTGGATGTCCACCGGCATATCAAAGTATTCAAAGATACGCGTAAATAACGCCATCGAACGGATCCAGTCGACCTGAATGTTCAACAGTGAATTCACCGGACCGTACATTCTTCCCAACAGCGACACCAGAACGGTGATATCGCCGACCGTAACCGTAGAATCATATTTCATGATCAGCAATCCGCCGACCAGATACAAAAGCATCGGTCCGATACTGGTAAACGTGTTTAAGACGACGCGGAACCAGCGTCCGGCCATGCCTTCCTTGATGTTCAGTTCGATCATCTTCCGGTTCGCTTTTTCGTACTTTTCGTATTCGTGGTCTTCCTTACCGAACAGTTTCACCAACAGCTGCCCGCTGACGGACAGTGTTTCGTTCAGGATCCCGTTGATCTCGTCGTTGCATTCCTGGGCGGAACGGGTGATCTCCCAGCGCGTTTTGCCGGCGCTGCGGGTCGGAATCGTAAACAGCGGAACGATCAGGATCCCGATCGTCGCCAACAACCAGTTCTTCTGGTACATCGCAATCAACGCGACGATCAGCGTAATGGAATTGGAAAGGATGCTGGTGAAGGTGTTGGTGATGACCTGCTGAACACCGCCGATGTCACTGGTCATGCGGGTGATGATGTCGCCCTGATTGTTGGAAGTGAAGAAGCTTTGCGACATCTGTTCCAAATGACGGTACATCGCGTTGCGCATATCGAAGGTGATGTGCTGGGCTACCCAGGAATTCAGATAGCTTTCCAATACGCCGATCAGATTCGCGCCGAGTGTTACTCCTAACGACAACAGGATCAGCTTGATCAAAGCGTTCAGATTTCTTCCGATCAATCCTTCATCGATGATCCGCCCGGTCAATACCGAAGGCAGAACGCTCATTAAGGAACTGGCGATAATGCAGATCAGCACCAGGATCATCTGTTTCCAATACGGTTTCAGATAGGAAAAAATCCGCACCAGCAGTTCCTTCGTAACTTTCGGTTTGGAGGACTTTTCTTCTTCGGTCAGAAAGCTCCCGCGGCTCATCTGGCCCATTCCCCGTCCCATCGACATGTGACATCCCTCCTTTGCAGGATTCTCTTTAGTTCGTAAAATCTTTGTCCAGAACGATCATAAAGTGATATTCCGGAAACTGTTCCGTAAGCGACGTACGGATTTTTTCCGCCAGTTCCGTCTGGTGCTTTTCCGCAAAGTCCATCACGATATCAAACGAAACCGCCTTCTTTTCCGTGTCTGCGTAAAACCCATGCATCTGCAGTACCGACGGATACGCGGTAAGTTTCTTTTGGACCGCGGTAGGGATCGCTGAAATTGTTGACCGCGTCCAGCAATACCGACGTGGAACGCGCAAGAAAACCGATCACCGCTTTCACGGCAACCAGAAATAGATTTACCAGAATTCCGGCGATACTGACGCGGACGATCTCTTTGGAACGATCCATTAAAGTTCC